>JBDTLH010000138.1:0-5748 GCA_039934875.1 Acidobacteriaceae bacterium
AATACGAGGCGCACCATCATGTGCGCATCAAGGATTCGGCGCTGGTGGCGGCGGCGACCTTGTCGCATCGTTATATCAGCGACCGTTTTCTTCCCGACCAGGCAATTGATTTGATGGATGAGGCGGCGGCGGCGCTGGCGATCCAGATCGGGTCGGTGCCGGTGGAGATTGATGATCTGGAGCGGCGGCGGACGCAACTGGAGATCGAGAAGCAGGCGTTGAAGCGGGAGAAGGACGCGAATTCCAAAGAGCGTTTGCAGGTTGTGGAGCGCGAGCTGGCGGAGTTGGGCGAGCAGGTGAACTCGCTGCGGGCGCGCTGGGAGGAGGAGAAGAGCAGCATCACCCGGCTCAGCGATTTTAAGCAAAAGGTAGAGGCGCTGCGCTTTGAGATGGAGACAGCGACACGCAAGGGCGATCTGGAGAGGGCGGCGCAGATCCAGTATGGCGAGTTGCCGCAGGCGGAGCGCGAGTTAGCAAAGCTGAACGCGAACCTCGATAAGAGCACGGAGAAGGCGCGCATGTTGAAAGAAGAGGTGGATGAAGAAGACATTGCGAAGATCGTCTCCAAGTGGACCGGCATTCCTGTCAGCAAGATGCTGGAGGGCGAGGTGAAGAAGCTGGTGGAGATGGAGCCGCGGCTGCGCGAGCGGGTGATTGGGCAAGACCATGCGCTGGCTCAGGTGGCGAACGCGATCCGGCGTTCGCGGGCGGGGTTGAGCGATCCGAAAAAGCCGATTGGGAGCTTCATCTTTCTCGGTCCGACGGGCGTGGGCAAAACGGAGCTGGCGCGGGCCTTGGCCGAATTTCTCTTTGCTGATGAGCAGGCGATGGTGCGCATTGATATGTCTGAGTACATGGAGAGACATGCGGTGGCGCGATTGATTGGCGCGCCTCCGGGATATATCGGCTTCGATGAGGGCGGCCAGTTGACGGAGGCGGTGCGGCGGCATCCTTATGCGGTGATCCTGTTTGATGAGATCGAGAAGGCGCATCCGGATGTGTTCAATATCATGCTGCAGATCCTCGATGACGGGAGGTTGACCGATTCGAAGGGGCGCACGGTGGATTTCAAGAACACGGTAATCATCATGACCTCGAACCTGGGCGCGCAGTTTTTGACGGAAGCGGCGGGCGAGGGGGAACTTGCGTGGCAGCAGGCGCAGGAGCAGGTGATGGCGCTGGTGCGGGAGCACTTCCGTCCGGAGTTTTTGAACCGGGTGGATGAGATCATCATGTTCAATCCGCTGGCGACGGAGCAGTTGCTGAAGATCGTGGATATTCAATTAAGGGATGTGGAGCGGCAACTCGCCGACCGCAAGATCACGATCACGGTTTCGGACGATGCGAAGCAGATGCTGTTCGCGGATGATTTAAACCGCGCGTACGGAGCGCGCCCCTTGAAGCGGGCGATTCAGCGATTGATACAGAACCCGCTGGCGATGAAGATCCTCGACGGCGAGGTGCTGCACGGGGACCATGTGATGGTGGATATGGGGAGGGGAAGTGAGCTGGAGTTCAGGGTCAGCCGACAGGAATCAGTGGTCGGCAGCCAGAGTTAGGCAATGACCAGTGAGTTTGGAGGACCAGGGAACCATGTGAATCCGGAGCTTGCCGGTGTAGCTCCAGCACGGCCTTCTCTGGCTTCCATCCGCCGCGCTCTTCTGTTACGCTTCAAGGGTTACGCTTCAAGCCGTACTGTGACGATGATGAGATTCTTTAACTATCAAGACGCGGGTCTCGGCCCTCTAGAACGTGAGGTCATGGAGGTGCTTTGGACTGATGGCGAGGGGTGCGTGAAGGACGTTGCCCAAAGGCTGGCGCGTCCGCTTGCCTATACCACGGTGATGACGACCATGGACCGGCTTTTCAAGAAGGGCTTGCTGCGGCGCAAGAAATTTGAACGCGCTTTTCTCTATGCTTCGAAGCTAACGCGGGCGCAATGGGAGAGTGAGCGGGCCGGCGGGGTGTTCGCCGAATTTCTGGCGGCGTCCTCGAGCGAGCTGCTGCTGTCGAGCCTGGTGGATGCCGTGGGCCAGCATGATCCCCTGCTGCTCGAGGAGCTGGAAAATAAGGTGCGGGCGAAACGCGCAGTTCTCAGCTTGCAGCAAACGTCTGCGGACGCGAAAGGAGGCAAGCGATGAACGCTTCTTACCTGACGCGGCTCTTTTGTCTTTCGCTTACCTGCTTTTTTCTGATTGACCTTGCGCTAAGCGCGGTGGTGAGGCTTGCGCTGCCCGGCATTCTGGCTTTTGCCGGCCAGCTTCGCGCTCGCAATGCCGCTCGCCTGCTGTTCACGGTGCGCATACTTCCGGCGGCTGGATCTCTGCTGTTGCTGCTTGCGCTGTGTGTTCCCAGTTATCTATGGCTGGAGCCGCAGGCTGGAACGGAGCGGCTCACGTTATTTTGTCTGCTGACGGCGGCGCTCTCCGCCGGATTGTGGGCGATATCACTGGAGCGGGCGGCGGCGGTGCTGTTGCGCTCCGCCCGTTATCTTCGCCTTTACGGCGCAGCCCCGGCCGGCGGGACGAACCCAGATTTTCTAGTGATAGAGAGCGCAGCTCCAGTGCTGGCGTTGGCAGGTGTGTTGCGACCGAGGCTGCTGGTCTCCCGCTCTGTCCTGGAAGCGCTCTCCGCGGAGGAGCTGGAAGCCGCGCTGGGACATGAGAAGGCACACCGCAATGCCTGGGACAACTTGAAGCGGCTGGTGCTGCTGCTCTCGCCGACTGCGCTGCCGCGTTCGCAGGGTTTCGCAATTCTAGAGCGCCATCTGGCGCGTTATACGGAATGGGCGGCGGATGATGATGCAACCGGAGGCAATCCGCAGCGCTCCGTCTCGCTGGCGGATGCATTGCTGCGGGTTTCACGCTTGAGAGTGGATTTTCAGGCCGCGGCTGCGCAACCCGAGCTTCTGGTCTCGTCTTTGGTGGCGGACGATTGCGCACTCTCCGCGCGAGTAGAGCGTCTGCTCAACCTTCCAACCCCGACCGAGGCGCTGCCCAACCGGCTTACTGCCTCGATCGCGCTGGGCATCGGAGTTTCGTGCTTCACTGCCCTGGTGGTCAGCCTGCCTGCAACGCTAGGTTATGTTCACGCGCTGCTGGAGCGGTTGCTGGGGTAGGGAGTTGTCCGTTGTCAGTTGTCGTCGAGACGCTAGACCATTTTTTCTCAGCGCTGAGCGCTTACTGCTTGCTGCCGACGCTACTCCTTCGGCATCACTCCTACCTGCACCCCCGATGCTTCACTGGGGGAATGATAGACCCGCTCCGTGGCCTTTACGAAATCGGCTTTGGTCGCTTTTGCGGTGTCCACGAAGGTCTGCGGATTCATGTCGATCAAGGGAAACCATGAGCTTTGTATCTGGATCATGATGCGGTGGCCTCGGCGAAAGGTGTGGTTCACGTCCTGCATCTGGTAGTTAACTGCGGTGACCTGATTGGGGACCATGGCTTCGGGCTTGTCCCAGCTTTTGGAGTTACGGAATTTCGCACGCATGGGCTCGCCGCGAACCAACATCTGATAACCGCCCATCTTCTCGACCGGCATGGGTACATCTTTCGGTGGAGTTGCGTTCGGCGGACGCGGTGCACCCGCATCATAATCGTCGGGATAGACATCAATCAGCTTCACCACGTAATCCGAATCGGTGCCGCTGGTAGAGACCCGCAGTTGCGGCGCGATCGGCCCAGAAATGGTGACATCCTCGGCCAGCGGCTCCGTCTGATAGGTGAGCACGTCTGGACGCTTGGCGGCAAAGCGCTGGTCGCTCAGCATATATTCCTGCGGCACTCCGGTCGCTGCATATCCGATAAACGGCACCGGCTTTTTAGGGTCGCTCACATACTCGTCGAATTCCGCTTCTTTGTCTCCCGGCGACGGAGGCTCGAACGAGAGCTTCCCTCCCGCATGAACATACAGTGTCTTTCGCCGTACCTGCTGGGGAGGCCACGCGTCATACTGCTTCCACACGTTGCTGCCGGTCTCAAAGACGTATGCCTCGGGCAGCTTGGCGTCTCCGTTGCCCTTCAGATACTGTTCGAAGAAGGGAAAGATGATGTGCTCGCGCCAGAATTCTCCGGTCGCGGAGTTGAATTGCACGCGACCCAGCGATTCGCCCTGATAGCGCGCCCATCCGCCATGCACCCAGGGCCCTACGACGAGCGCATTGAAGATGCCGGGGTTGTTCTTCTCGATGGCGTGATAGGTGCGAAAGGGCCCCCACAGATCTTCCGCATCGAACCATCCGCCCACGGTCAGCACGGCGCACTTGATTCCTTTCATGTGTTGCGAAAGATCACGCGGCTTCCAGTATGCGTCCTCGGTGTTGTGGTTCATCTGGTCATCAAAGAGGGGGTTCTTAATGCCCGCCGCGATGCTGGTCAGGTCTGGCCCGTGTTCAAGAAAATATTCGTAGCCGTCGCCCACTCCGTATTGGAAGTTTCGTCCCGCGCTGACCACCGGCGGCAGCTCGAGATCGGTGGCGCGGGGACGGAAGATAGAGTAAAAATCGAAGTTCGCCGCCAGCATGAACGCGCCGCCGTGATATCCATCATCGCCCTCGAACAAATTTGTCATCGGGGCTTCGGGCGAAGCCGCCTTGATGGCGGGATGAGAATTGATGATGGAAGCCGAGGTGAAGAAGCCCGGATAGGATATTCCCCAAATTCCCACTTTGCCATTGTTGTTGGGCACGTGCTTCAATAGCCACTCGACGGTGTCGTAGGTGTCAGTGCTTTCGTCAGTGGCGCCGGCTTTGGGAGGGTCAACGGAGGGGCGCATCTCGATGAACCGGCCCTCCGATTGATAGCGCCCGCGCACATCCTGAAAGACGAAGACGTATCCCGCACGCTCGGAGGAGATCGAAGGACCGAGACGCTCGCGATAGTGGTCTTCGCCATACGGGCCCACGCTGTACGGCGTGCGCTGCATCAGGAATGGATAAGGGCGAGAGGTATCCTTGGGCACATAAACGGAGGTGAAGAGGTGTACGCCGTCGCGCATGGGGATGCGGAATTCGTATTTCGTGTAATGTGCCTTAACGTCGAACGGCTCTGCCTTCTCTTCTTTTTGCTGCGCGAGCAGGGGCAGGGTTGAGCTGGAGATAAAAATCGGAGACAGCGCAAGCAGCAGAACGGCGAGGCGGGGAAGAAAGCGTTTCATGAGGGCTCCTGATGGCGATTAAGAAAATGCGAAATATGTGGAAGGAGAAAGGTATCGCCTCGCGCCGGCAATCGTCAACCGAAGCTGGTTGAGTCGGTGACCCGCAAGTTCGCGGACGACACGGCGAAAAGTTCGCGAAGATTTCAGGTAATCTGGTGATATGGGAAAAGCAAAGGGTGTGTGGAACGCCGCTCTTGCCGTGCTGATCGTGTTTGCGGTGAGCGGAGTGCTCGCCGTTCTGCTCTATAAGGGCATGGGCGGACTAGACCCGTGCCACTCCGTGAACACGCTTATCGTTCCCTCGCCGGACGGCGCCTTCGCCGCGCGCAAAGTGGAGGTCTCCTGCAAGCAGCCCAAGGGAGCAGAGCATCTGGTGCGCATCGCCATCTCCGAGCGCAATAATAAGACGGGCAAATCACGCCAGTTTGGCAATGTATTCGTTTGTAGCGGCGTTACCGCCTCCGATTTAGGGATCGAGTGGACCGGTGCGCGCGCGCTTACCGTCGAGTATCCTGAGCAGCGGGTGGGGCCAAAGGAGATCAGCGCCCAGGAGCCCCACTTCAAGAATGTGGCGATTACTTATAGGAACAA
>JBDTLH010000139.1:0-4185 GCA_039934875.1 Acidobacteriaceae bacterium
GGGATTTCGCGGTTCCGGAGAGGATGGGAGCTTCGGCTTTGGCGACCGGCGCGGCGAGACCGGGAACGATGTTGAATTTGAGCGCGCGTCCGGTGGAGAGTTTGCCGAGGGCGAGGGTGATCTGGCGCTTTATTTCTGGGGTGATGATGACGCCGATGGCTGCGGGTTCGAGAGTGGTTTGAATGCGGAGTTCGTGATCGGCGACGATCCAATGGCTCTCGGCGAGGGTTTCGGCGAGCGACTGGTGGCCGGAGGCGGTGAGGGATGCAAGGATGGCGGCGCGGAGGGGAGCCGCGGAATCGAGAAGTCGCGTAGTCTCGGAATCGTGAAGCTGCGGAGCGGGCGGCACTTCGAGTGCGAGTGCAGTGGCGGTAGCGGAATGGTTTCCGGATAAATCCCACCCTTCGCGGCGCTCAGGATGGGGCACCCGCGAATTGCCGGTTTCGGAATGAGCTGCGGACATTCCGGGTTTTTTCAATTCGGTGGAGCGGGGTGAGGCGAAGGGGTTAATGCCAGGGGCAGGCACGTCGGAAGGGGATTTGCGGGCGCGGTCGGAGTCGAGGGGGGAGGGAGTCGCGGAGTCACGCAGTCGTGGAGTCGCAGGTGAGACCGCTGGCGACTGGCGACTGGTGGCTGCCCCTGGCGTCTGGCGACCGGTCGCGGGCAGTCCCGGCGCGGGCTGCGCGGAGAGGAACTGTTCGAGGGGGATGAGGCGCTGGGCGTGGACGAGCTTTAACAGGCCGAGTTCCAGATGGAAGCGCTGCTCCTGCTTATATCCAAGCTCATCAAAGGTGCGGAGCATAATGTTCAAGTAACGGGTGAGGTCTTCTTCGGGAAAGAGCGCGGCGCTGCGGAGGGCGCGGGCGCGTTCATCGGAGGAAATTTGCAGCACCTCGGATTCCCCGCCGGCGATCTTCGCGACCAGCACATTCCGCAGGTAACGGAGGAACTGGCGAGCGAAGTGGGTGGGGCTTTGTCCCTCGGTCATGAGCTTGTCGAGCAGAGTGAGGACTTCGAGGCTGGAGCCGTTGGAGACGGATTCCATGAAGCGCTCAAGGATTTCTGAGGAGACGTTGCCGACCAGGCCGCGGATTTGTTCGGCGGTCAGGCTGATGCGTCCATTCGAGTTGGAGAAGTCTCCCGAAGCGATGGCCTGGTCCATGATGGAGAGGGCGTCGCGCATGGAACCGTCTCCGGCCTCCGCGACCATGGCGATGGCTTCGTCTTCGGCATCAATGCCCTCTTGCGCGGAGATGGATTTGAGTTGGGCGACGATGTCGTCGAATTTGACGGCGTGAAAGCTGTAGTGCTGGCAGCGGGAGCGGATGGTCTGCGGGATGTCCTCGGGCTGGGTGGTCGCCATCATGAAGACGATGTGGGAGGGCGGCTCTTCGAGGGTCTTGAGCAAAGCATTGAAGGCGGCATCGGTGATCTGGTGGGCTTCATCGAGGATGTAGATTTTGAAGCGGTCGCGCGCGGGACGATAGCGGGCGGCGTCGCGCAACTCGCGGATTTCGTCGATCCCGCGATTGGTGGCGGCGTCGATCTCGATCACGTCCACGGCGTTGCCGGCGCGAATTTCTTTGCAGGAGTCGCAGACGCCGCAGGGTTCGATTTGTGGGCTTGTCGCGGGACTGGAGGGGTCGGGGCCCTGGCAGTTGAGCGCCATGGCGAGGATGCGGGCGATAGTGGTTTTGCCGATGCCCCGATGTCCGGAGAAGATGTAGCCGTGGGCGATGCGCTGCTGGGCGAGCGCGTTCTTGAGGGTGCGGGTGACGTGGTCTTGTCCGATGACGTCAGAGAAGTGTTGGGGGCGGTATTTGCGGGCGAGGACCTGATAAGACATTGCGGTATGGCTTCCATTATAAGGACGAGTTCACCACCGAGACACGGAGGCACGGAGAAGAACCAGGGCGGCCGCGGATTTCGCGGATGACGCGGATAGCTCCACGGGCGGTTGCTCAGAGCCAAGCTAGACGGAGTATTATATTTTCGGCAATCGGGTAAGCCCATGGAGTTGAGGAAGTGGTACAACCCTGAGGGGAGTTGCGGCTTCCAGTGTGTCATGCAAATGGTATTGCGGCTGGCGCGTCTGTTTGGGATTTGGTTGGCGCCGCTGTTTGTTTGCTGGATTATTTTTGTCGGGACTTTCTCGCAGTGGGAGCTGGTTGTGGGCGCCGGGGCTGCGCTGCTGGGAGGGGTGGGAATTTGCGTGGTGGAGTCACAGGACAGTGCGCATTTCTGTCCGACGCTGCGGGCCTGGCTGAGTCTGTGGCGGGTGCCGTGGTATGTGCTGAGCGACACGCGAGAGATTCTCTGGGACGTGGTGCGTGATCTGTTGGGCGGGAGAAAGGCGGATTCGGTGTTTCGGCTGGCGACGTTTGCGGCGGGTGAAGAGCGCGATCCGCAAGACACCGGGCGGCGGGTACTGGCCGTGGCGTACACGACGATGACTCCGAGCATTGTTGTGCTGGGTGTGAATGTGCGTGACCGGTACATGCTGTTTCATCAGATCGAGCGGACCGGGATCCCGAAGATGACGCAGGCGCTGGGGGCGAAATCATGAATCCGTGGCTGCTGGCGGCGGTGGGGATGCTGGTGGCGCTGGTCCCCTGCGGATATCTTGCGCTGGCAGGCAAAGATGTGCGCGAGCGGCTGGTCGGCCTGGAGACGGGCGGGATCGTGGCAACGCTGGCGATGATACTGCTGACCATGGGATTCAATCGCATGCCGCTGATGGATTTGCCGCTGGTGCTGGCGCTGCTGTCGTTTGGAGCGGGTATTGTGTTCGCGCATTTTTTCGCCCGGAGGACGGAGTGAAGGCGATCACCATTGATGTGCTGCTGGCGATTGCGGTGTTGCTGACCCTGGCTTGCTGCTTCGGGATGCTGCGCATGAGGGGCGCGTATCAGAAGATGCATTTCATGGCTCCGCCGGCGTCGCTGGCTGTAGGGCTGATTGTGGTGGCGATTTTCTTGCAGCAGGGGATGAAGCCGGAGTCGTTCAAGGCGCTGTTCATCCTGCTGGTGTTGGTGGCGATGAATACGGTGGTGACGCATGCGACGGCGCGGGCGTTCCGTATTGGAGAGATGGAGGGATGGCGCGCGTTGCCGGGACAGGAGGTCCCCATCCGGGCGAAAGATGAATTGGTTATGCCGGGCGAGGCAAAGGAGGGATGAAATGCGACTGCTGGGATTTGTGATTCTGCTGATGCTGGCATTGGGCGCGCCCGCCGTGGTGCTCACGCGCGACATATTAAAGCAGGCGATTGCCGTCTCCTTTTATGGGATATTGCTGGCGTTGTGCTTTTTCATCTTCCAGGCGCCCGATGTGGCGCTCTCGCAAATCACGATTGGCGCAGTGATACTGCCATTGATGTTGCTGCTGGCCATGACCAAGATGCGGCGGCAGAACCAGCGGCGCGAGTCATCGGGTGCGGCGAAATCATGACCCCGCGCGCCAGGACGGTGTTGTTTCTCATCGCGGCGATGGGGTTGGCCGCGCTGTTTGCCTGGGGGCTTCGCGACCTGCCTCCGCTGGGGGATTATCGTGGGCCCTACGGCGATGTGATCAGCGGCCTGGCGGTTTATGAGCGGCACGCGACCGATGTGGTGAATGCGATCACCTACGATTACCGCGGCTTCGACACCTTAGGCGAGGAGTACATCCTGTATGCATCGGTGCTGGGCGTGCTGTTGCTCTTCCGCAAGCAACCGTCCACAGAGGAAGATGAGAAGAAGCGTAAAGAGAGTTATCTGGAGGACCAAATTCCGGTATCGGATACGGTGCGGGTGACCATGCAGGCGATGGTGGCGGTGATGGTGGTGCTGGGAATTTATGTTGCGACGCACGGACAGCTTACGCCGGGCGGGGGTTTTCAGGGAGGGGTGATACTGGCGACGGCGCCACTGCTGGTGTATCTGTCAGGCAGGATCGATAAGTTTCAGAGAATCGTTTCCCATCCGGGTCTGAAGCTGCTGGAGGCAATGGGAGCGGCGGCGTACGCGCTGATCGGGTTGGCAGCGCTGGTGGTGGGCGCGAATTTCCTCACCAACTACATCCCGCTGGGACAGACCGGCAGCATATTTTCATCAGGCACCATCGCATCGATCAGCTTTGCCGTATCGCTGGAGGTGACGGGCGGCTTCGTGCTGCTGATGCAGGCTTATCTGGAAGAGATATTGG
>JBDTLH010000140.1:0-14533 GCA_039934875.1 Acidobacteriaceae bacterium
CCGCCGAAACTCCCTCCGAAACTGTCGCTAAGCGGCCTTCCCCACCGCTCGTCCGCAAGCCATTACAGCAACGATCTACCCCTGCTTCCTCTTCCTCTCCCCAGAAAGAGTTGTCACACAGACTCTAAAGCCCGGATGTGTGGGGTCGTGGGGGTCTCCTCCGGGGTTAAAGCCCGGACGTGTAGTGTCGTGGGGGTCTCCTCGTGGCTGAAGCCTCTTGCGCACACCTTGAAGGTTACGGCGTGATCGTAATCGTGTTCCGGCGGGTATAGCTGCCCCACGTCCCCGAGATAGTGACTGCCGTGTTCTGGCTCACGTGAGTGGTTACAGCGTTGAAGTTTGAGCTGGTGGTTCCGGGCGCGATGGCAATTGAACTGGGTACGCTCACCACGGCGGGATTGCTGGAGGAGAGGGTTACGACGGCGCCAGAAGGACCGGCGGGGCCGGTCAGGACGGCGCCTCCAGTGAAGTTTTGCCCTCCGCGCACATGATAGGGGAGAGTTACGGAGTAGAGAGTGGGCGCCATCACGGTAACGTAAGCCGGCTGCATCGACCCTGCATAACTTGCAGTGAGAGTCAGATTTGTGGTGGCGTCAACCGGATGCGTCTGCACGGTAAAGTTCTGGTAGAAAGTTCCTGCCGGAAAGGTGACGGTCGCGGGCACCGTCGCGGCGGGATTATTGCTGCTGAAATTGACGACCACTCCTCCCGGAGGCGCATTGTCGTCGAGCAACATCAGCCCGGTCATTGGCGATCCGCCGATGGCGCAGCAGCCGAGTATTTCCCCGCCGAGCAGCGGCTCTGGGATGATGGAGTTGGTGATCACGTTGGAGCCAAAGGTCGCGGTGATGATGGTCGGGGTGTCATTGGTCACGAGCACAGTGGAAATGGGGAAGTTCGCGCTTCGCGCTCCTGCCGGAACGGAGATGCTCGAGGGCATGGTCAACACCGCATGCTGCGGATTCTGCAAGGTGATGGTGGCGCCTCCGGGGGGCGCGGGAGCCGCCAGCGTGATCGTGCCCTGCGACGGCTTGCCTCCGACAACATATTGCGGATTGAAGGCAAGGACATTTTGCGGCGCGGTTACGTTGGGGAAGCCGTTGGGAAAGGGGCGATAGAGCGGATCGCCGATGTAGAGCACCACCCATTTCAGCCAGGGAGTGCCGCGCAGGAAAGCGTCTCCGACGTTCGAGCCTTCAAATAGATTGCGAAAGACCTGGTCGGGATGCGCGAGCCCGATCAGGTAAGGCTCGGCGACGGATCCGCTCGTTACGGTGATGCCGCGCTGCAACGCGCCCTCGGCCCAGTCGGTGCCGACCCGCGGGTTTGCCGCGGAGGCGCTGTCCAGATGGAAGCCGATGGAGCCGGGGTTCCAGGTGAAGGCGTCGTTATAGACGTGGCCATACCATCCGGAGTAGAGGGCGACGTTGTCGCAGCGCAGCGGGGCGGGCGCAGTGCCGAATTCGGTGGCGTTCTCGTCTTCGGTGACGGTGAATCCGGCGGCGCGGGCAAAGTTGGCGGCATTGTGCAGGTCCCAATCGGCGGTGTAGTAGTTGTAATCGGTACGGGTGGGAAGATGGTTGTAGCGGCGGTCGATGCAAACTTGCCCATTGAGTCCGTTCACTTCTGTGGCGATGGCGTTATCCACTAAGCCATTGGCGATAGCGGCGGAGGGGGCGTCGAGCCGCCAGACGGAATAGACCAATCCGGAGCCGGGTTGCGCGCGATAGGCGGCCAGCGATTGAAAGGGCAAATAGAGGTTGCCTTGGGTCTGCGCATCCGCGAAGTAGGGATGATTGGGCAGAGGATAGCCATAGTGTCCGGCGGGAACGGCGGCATCCCAGATGTCGGCGACAAAGGAATCGAGGGCGTAAAGCTTTCCGTCGGGCCCGAATAAGGTAAATGGCGTCTGATAGGTGAAGACGATGTACAGGATGTTCGCGGGCCCAAGCGCATTGAGGCAGTTCTGAATGGGCGCTTTCACTTGCGACAGGTAATTCGCCCAACTCAACTGCTGCGTTGATGAGGGCCTTATGGGACACAAGTTCTGCGCGGGAATCACGCGCGCGCCCTGGTAGTGCAGCGCGACGTTTTGCGAATCTGTGTTGTTGCTGTTGTAAACGATGAGCACGCGCGCGCTGAGCGAGGGTTGTGCTGCAAAGGAAGGAACGGCTAATGTGCAGACTGCGCAAGTTGCGGCCAGAACAACAGCCAATAGCGGAGCTTTGAGAGACATGGGGGTATCCTCAACGAGTTTTTAAACGTCGTTGCGATATTGCGCCGGGGGACACTGCGTTTGCAAGCGGGAAAGAGAGAAGCGGGCGTTGAATGTCGCGTGGTTCTATTCCGGGCAAGAGGGTGGCCGGAGCTGTCGGTCAGTGAGGTTGCGCGTCCTGGGTCACGTTGATATTGATTGTTTGTTTGAAGGTCACGCCCTTGCTGTCTTTGGCCTGTACCGTCAGCCGATGAGCGCCGCTGGCAGCGCCGCCGGGCGGAAGAATACGGACGCTCCGAACCACAGTACCCAAGTACGATTGTGTCGTAACATACAGGACGCTCCAGCGGCAGTCAAGAGCATTCCGCACACGAACATTTCGTTTTTCCGCCCGCGCCCCTAGTTCATGCGACGCGGGATTAGCTGATTGGCCGGGGCGATCGGCTCTGCGACGGCAATGCTAAGCTTCAAAGCAGTCTGCGTTCGACCAGAAAGTCTCTTGCGACAACGGCTGCGTCCTGTTTTTGCCCGTCAACTTTGTAGTTCAACTGGCGCATATCGTCGGCGCTGATCTTGCCGGCGAGCCGCGAGAAGACGGGTCTGATTTCAGGGTGCGCCGCGAGTGTCTGGGCGCGCACGATGGGCACCGCATCGTAAGGAGGAAAGTACCTGAGGTCATCTTGCAACACGACAAGGTGGAGCGCGGCGATCAGGCCGTCGGTGTTCGATCCGGCGACGAGATCGACCTGATGGTTTTCGAGCGCGCGATACACCAGACCGAGGTCCATCACCCGCGGAGGCGCGGCGAACTTTAATCCGTAGCGCTGGATGAGACCGGAATAACCGTCCTGCCGCTCGAGGAATTCGTAGCCGACGCCCATGCGCAACCGCGGCGCGAAGGGCGCAAGTTGCGACAACGTTGCAATGCCCAGCCGCTCCGCCTGATCGCGCCGCATCACCATCGCGAAGCTATTGTTGAAGCCCAGCGGAGGCATTACCTCAAGGTCGAACCGGCGCCGATATTCATCCTTGACCCGTTGATAAACAAGCTTGGAATCGGAGCTGGGCGGGTCTTTCAAGATGGCGGTGAGCGCGGTCCCGGTGTATTCGACGTAAGTGTCGATGCGCCCAGCGAGCAGCGCCTGCTGGCAGATATAGGAGCCTGCGAGATAGAAGCGCTCTTCCACCGGCAGAGAGGTGACGGGGCGCAAACTCTCAGCCAGCATCTCTCCCAGCAGCAACTGCTCGGTGAAATTCTTGGAGCCGACCGCAAGGTGCGGACGGGAGGCACATCCGCCGGCGAACAGAAGCAACGCGCCGGAGAGGAACTCGCGGCGGTCCATCAATGCGCTCGCCGGTGGCGGACGGCGATGCGCGATTGGATCCAACCCAGCACCAGATCTGCGAGCAGCGCAATCACGGCGGCGGGGACGGCGCCCGCGAGGATCACGTTGTTGTCCACCATGGCGAGGCCGCGGAAGATGAATTCACCAAGTCCGCCTGCGCCAATAGCAGCCGCAATCGTGGCGACCCCGATGGTGATCACGGTGGCGACGCGAATGCCCGCCAGAATGACCGGGGCAGCCAGCGGCAACTCGACCTGGCGCAACAGTTGTCCGGAGGTCAATCCCATACCGACTGCGGCCTGCTGCACGGAGCGGTCGATGCCGGTGATTCCGGTGTAGGTGTTGCGGACGATAGGGAGCAGCGCGTAGAGGGTCAAGGCGGTGATGGTAAGACGGTCGGCGCGCACCCCCAGCCAGGGCAGCGGCAGCAGCAATCCGAAGAGCGCCAGGCTGGGGATCGTCTGAATGATATTGTTGCCGCCGAGGATGAGCGGCTTCCATCCGGGGCGCCGGGTGAGCAGGATCCCCAGCGGAAGCCCGATCGCGATTGCCAGCAGCATAGAAATTCCCACCAGCCATAGATGCTCACCGGTGAGGGTAAGAACTTCGTTCTTATGCGTCGCCATGAAATGCAGGAATGACATAGGCTTATTGCTTATCGCTAATGGCTAGCTGTCCTTCACGAAACGCTGCGACATAGGGTTGGATCTGTGTGTCGTTTGAATGCAGAAAATCGTGCGGGGAGAAGACGCCGCGCAGCCTTCCGTTATCGAGAAATGCGATGTGGTCGCCCAGCAGCAGCGCTTCACTCAGATCGTGGCTGACGAAGACGACGGTCTTTTTGAGCCGCCGCTGCACTTGAAGAAATTGTTGCTGAATTTGCATTCGGCTGAGCGGGTCGAGCGCGCCAAAGGGCTCGTCCATCAACAGGATGGGCGGGTCCGCCGCCAGGGCACGCGCGAGGCCAACGCGCTGCCGCTCTCCGCCAGAAAGCTCATCGGGATAACGGGCAGCAAATTTCTCACTCGGCAGTCCAATGATTTCGAGCACCTCTCGCACCCGGGCGCGGATGCGTGCGGAGTCCCAGCCCTCCAGCCTGGGCACAATTGCAATGTTTCGCTCGACGCTGTAGTGGGGAAACAGCCCGACCTCCTGAATGGCGTACCCAATCCCGCGGCGCAGCCGGATTGGGTCCCACTCTTGGGTGGCAGCGCCATTCACGCGGACTGATCCGGCGCTGGGAACGAGCAGGCGGTTAATGAGTTTGAGCGCGGTGGTTTTGCCCGATCCGCTGCGCCCCAGCAGCATCGTAACCTTGCCGGTCGGGACGGAAAGATTCAGGTCCGAGATCAACGCGCGGCCCCCCGGCATGGGCAAACGATATGAGACTCCGCAAAATTCGATCGCGCTGGTGCTGGCGTCAGTCATCCCGGTTGCAAGCCATGGTACAGCACCAGCTATCTGTTATGGTGTAAAGAGACAGCTTGAAGGAGACTCAAGACGCATGAAGAAAGACTTGATAGTTCTGCTCTTCTTCGTTGCCTATTTTCTGCTCATGCGCTACGTGTTGCCGCGCTTGGGAGTTCCTACTTGAATGGGCGCTAACTGCAAGGTCGAGTCTCGACCTGAGGAGCAGGGCAGATTGCCTGAGCACCAACTTCAAACCAAAGAAGAATAACAAAGAAGAATAAGAAGAGAAGAAGAAGGCCCGCCGCGGAGGACGGGCCTGGAGAATCAATTTCTGCCCATCTAAGCGGCCTTGGCCTCGATGTTGACGCTATCGGCGATTTGGGAGAGCGTTTCGTCGGCTTCTTTTTCTTCGCTCAAGGTCTGGTCGAGCAGGCTAGCCCACTCCTGACGCCCCAGCAGACGGGCATAAGTGCGCACCGTTCCATAGCCCGCCATCTCATAATGTTCGACACGCTGGCATGAGGTGATGATGCTGGCATCGATTACGCTGGGATCGTTGCTCTTTGAGACCAGGTCGTCGCCTTCCGCGAGGACGCCCTTCATGCCCTTGCAGCTTTCGCCTGTGGGCTTTTCGTTCAGGGTCTTGAATATCTGGTCCAGGCGGGTAATCTGTGTTTTGGTCACATCCAGATGCTGTTGCAGGGCGCCCTTGAGCTCGCTGCTCTGGGCCTTGGAAATCAATTTGGGCAGCGCCTTTGTGATCTGCTGCTCGCCGTCGTATAAATCGCGCAACTGCTCCACGAAGAGTTGTTGCAGGTTATCCACTTTCATAGAAAACATGGCCATGCATTTGCCTCCATCAAAGATTTTGTACTTGATGAGATGGCGCGGAGGCGACGGCTGTTGGTTGCGCGGGCGGATTATCGTGAGTGGAAGTTCACAACATTCCGCCGGTCTGTACATTGAGCAAGTTCAATGCTGTCTCTAGTCTCGCAATGGATTCTTCCAGTTCGGGATGGCGCTGTTCGGCCCCACTCAGCCGGTCACGCAATGATTGCAACAAGCCGTGTGCACCCGAGATGTGCTGAGACGCTTCGGCTGTACGTTTCTCCTGATCTGGTTCCATAACGCATATCTTACGCTTAGGAGCAGGCGCTCAGGGGCAGGCTGAATCCGGTGCATCGGGTTCGCATCCAACGGCAAGGAGAAATCTGGAATGGCCTGCAAACATTTATCAGAGGTCCGCGACGTCACCCCCTCCAGTACGCAAGGTTGCGAAGAGTGCCTGAAGACCGGCAGCACATGGGTACATCTGCGGGAGTGCCTCACCTGCGGGAAGGTGGGATGTTGTGACAGCTCACCGAATAAGCACGCGACCAAACATTTCCACCAATCGCACCATCCGATTATGCGCTCCTTTGAGCCGGGAGAGAGCTGGCGCTGGTGCTACGTCGATCAGATGGAGGTATGAGCCTTAGCGCAGCAGATACACGCCGCCGCATATCAGCACCGCGGAAGTCCACCTGCGGGCATTCACGTTTTCTTTGAGATAGAACTTTGCCACGATTGCGTTGCTGAGAAAAGTAAGCGCCGCCGCTGCCGGGGCAACCAGGCTCACGTCTGCGAAGGAGACGGCTGTCAGCAAGCTGTAAAATGCTGACGCAAGGCACAGCACGCCCAGGATAAATTTAGGATTCAGCAGCACCGCCCTGCTCGCGCCCAGCAGTCCGCTGGTGTGCCGGAGATCGTCGAGATCGCCAATCTCTTTCATGGCGCGGGCCGTGAGCACGTCTCCGCCGGTTGAGAACCCGACGATGATGCCGATCATCGCCCAGGTGAGCGCCTCACCGGACATCGCTCGCCGCCCTGGGCAGACGCTGCGTCTCCGGAACTTCCGTCAACGAGGGCCCTCCCGCCACGAATCCTGTACCCAGCACGATCAGCGCGATGCCAATCCAGCGCTTGAACGATACATCCTCATGCAGATAGAACTTGCCCAAAAAAGCGACCACCACATAACCGAGCGCGGTACTGGGAAGAACAAAGGTCAGGTCAGCCCAGGACAGCGCGGTCAAATAGGCGCCGAAAAAGCACATCAGAAGGAGCACGCCAATCCCCACGTAGGGGTTGGTTACAGGTGCGAGCAGCAGAGTGGGAAGGCGGTCGAGCGTGATCTCGCCGATCTGCTTCATTCCGTGTGATAAAAGAACGTCCCCGAAGGAGGCGGTGAACACAATGCTCAGCAGCACCATATACCTTCGGGGAGTCAGATGTTGGTTTCGTCCGAACAGGGCTTTATGCCTCGGCAGCCGAGACCTTGGATTCGGCCTCGTTGGTGGCACGCGTTGTCGCTACATATTTTTTTCGCTGCGATCTCAGCTTCATGAACGCCTTCGCTTCCTTATACAACCGCTTGCGCTCGCTGGTGTCAAAGAAAGATTTGCGCACAATCCGGAACATCGCCTTAGGCCGGAAATAGTACTCATCGTAGAACTTGTGCACCATCTCCATTACATACTCGCGTGGCAGCCCCGGATACTCAATGTGCGCCATTTGGTGGCCGCCCTCATCCACCATCGATTGTCCGCCCCCATCGATGATGAACCCATGCTCCTTCGCGAAGTCATAGAACTCGGTGCCCGGATAGGCGTGGCCCAGGGAAACCTGGATGGTCTCCGCATCGACCTCTTTGGCGAAATCGATGGTCCGCCGGATCGACTCCCGCGTCTCTCCCGGCAGTCCGAGGATGAAGTCGGCATGGATGGTGAGTCCCAGCTTGTGCGCGTCCTTGGTGAAGGCGCGCGCGCGCTCTAGCGTCGCGCCTTTTTTGATGTTCTTGAGGATCTGCGCGTCGCCCGATTCATAGCCGACAATCAGCAGTCGCGCACCGGCATCGCGCATCGCTTTGAGAGTGTCGTAGTCGGTGGTCACGCGCGAGGTGCTCGACCACGTCATTTTCAGCGGCTTCAACTTCTCGCATAATTCGACGGTGCGCGCCTTCTGGATGTTGAAGGTATCGTCGTCGAAGAAGAATTCCTTCACAAACGGGAAGGCCCCCTTGGCCCATCTCATCTCAGCGGCAACGTCGTCGGTCGAACGCTTGCGCCAGGCGTGTCCGCTTAACGTCTGCGGCCACAAACAGAAGGTACACTGCGCCGGGCATCCGCGGGTTGAATAGAGCGAGATAAACGGATTCAGCAGGAATGGCACGTTGTACTTACGCACATCCAGGTCGCGTTTATAGACCTTGGTCGCCCAGGGCAGCTTGTCCAGCTCTTCGCCGGAGAGCTGCGGCGCGTCCACGTTGTGTCTAATATCGCCCTGCCCATTGGGGCCGCGATAGCTCACGCCCTTGATCTCGCTCAGCGGCTTACCGTTGGCGTAATCGACCACCGCGTAGTCGAACTCGCGGCGGCAGACGAAATCGATGGCCTCGCACTCGTTCAGCGCCTGATCGGGCGCCGTGGTCACTGGAGGCCCGACGAAGCAGATCTTCAGCTTGGGGTTCGCCTGCTTCATCTTCTCCGCCATACGCTGATCACCGGTCCAGCCCGGGGTTGAGGTGAAGAGCACGAGGAATTCGTAGTCCTTGGTTAGCTCGATGGTTTCGGCAGCGGAGACGTGGTGCGGCGGGGCATCGAGGAGCCGCGAACCTTCCAGCATCCCCGCGGGATAAGCCAGCCATACCGGATACCAGTAGGACTCGATCTCGCGCGTAGCAGGCCAGCGCGAACTGGCGCCTCCATCGAAGTTCTCAAACGAGGGCGGATTCAGGAAAAGTGTCTTTAATGGCATGTTTGTCCGGAGTCTCAAGAATAACAGACCCCCTTCGCGCGAACTCGCCTTGTTTCGTACGTTGAGAATGGGCATCAGGATGTACAAATCAAGCTCCGAATTGCGACCTCGCCCAACCGTACGACAGTCCCGCCGTGGCATAATTCCTCGATGCCGCAAAGCAACAATCATGGCAAGAAGCCGGACGGCGCACTCGCCGCGCTCGCCAAGTACTCTCATCTTGGTTTCATTCTGCCCGCCGCCGCGCTCGTGGGATGGCTTGTCGGCCTCGGCCTCGACCGCCTCTTCCACACGCATTGGATTGCCTACGCCGGGCTCGCCTTCGGCGTATTCGCCGGTTTCTACGACCTCATTCGCTCCGCCATTCGCCTGGGCAATGAGAAGGATGAATAAACACTTGTGGCAATCCGCAACGATCCGCAATGTAAATGCCGGTAAAGCTTCGTCAACCGTCGGCGTTAAAGGAAACTTTACCGCCACCTGCGTGTTCCAACCCATAAGCGCCACCGAGAATCGCAATGTATCAAAGTGAGGAACGGGCATATGAACAGAATCGGCAGATACGTATTGACCTTTGTGTTGGGATCGGCAACCTTCCTGGCCTTGCCAGCCTTTGCGGCGGCACCACAAAATCAGGATTATGACCACCACGACCACGACAAGAAGTGGGACAAAGACCACCACGATCGGGATCGCGATCGCGACCATGACCATGACCGAGATCGCGGCCGCTACAACGATGGCTACTCTCAAGGCAACAATGGCTACTATCGCGGCAACAATGGCAACTACCAGGGGAACAACGGCTACTACCAGGGAAATCGCGGTTATTACCCCAACAACAGCGGCTACTACGGCAACAACAGTGGCTACTACGGCAACAACGGGTACGGACGTGGCGGCTACAACAACCAGAGCGGTTTAGCAGCGCAAATGGGTTACCAGGATGGGCTGCGAGCGGGCCAAAGCGACCGCGGCACGGGCCACAGCGATCGTCCCACCAACGGAGACAATTACCGCAACGCGGACCACGGCTACGTTTCCAACGGCGCCACGGAGAGCCGCGACACCTATCGCCAGCAATATCGCTCCGCCTACATGCGCGCCTATCAACAGGCCTACGGCGGCGGCCGCTATTACTGATAACTCGCTGCAACTTCCACCGAAACCCTTCGCGAAATGCGAGGGGTTTCTTATGTCTCGATCTTTAGCATGGCTCGACAGCCGGCGCTAGCTGGCAGCCAGCAGCAAGTAGCTATAAGCTATTGGTATGGGATTTCCGGCTACGCGCATGAGGCGCATGAGGCGCACTGAAGGACTGCGGGCGATGGTGAGGGAGACGCGGTTGTCGCCGGAGAACTTCATTTTGCCGCTGTTTGTGTGTCCGGGTGAGGGTGTCCGGCGCGAGGTTGCATCGATGCCGGGCGTCTTTAACACTTCGATGGATGAGGCAGTGAAAGATGTGAGAGAGGCGCAAACCCTTGGGATTGCAGGGGTTATCCTCTTCGGCATTCCCCGTTCTAAGGACGATGTGGGGAGTGAGGCGTGCTCTGAGACGGGGATCGTGCAGTCGGCGATCCGGGCGATCAAGCGGGAGGTGCCGCAAATTGTGGTAGTTGCGGACGTTTGCCTGTGCGAGTACACCTCCCACGGGCATTGCGGCATTGTCGAGCAGGATGGAGACAACTTCATTGTAAACAATGACTTAACGCTGAAGGTGCTGGCGAAGTCGGCGCTGTCGTTTGCGCAGGCGGGGGCGGACATCATAGCTCCCAGCGACATGATGGATGGGCGGGTGGGCGCGATCCGGCAAGTGCTTGACAGCCAAGGGCTTAACGATACTCCGATTCTGGCGTATGCGGCCAAATTCGCGTCTGCGTTCTATGGTCCGTTTCGTGATGCGGCGGATTCGGCGCCGCAGTTCGGAGATCGCCGTTCCTATCAGATGGATGGGGCAAATTTGCGCGAGGCAATGCGCGAGATCGAGCTCGATATCGAGGAGGGCGCGGACCTGATTATGGTTAAGCCAGCGATGCCGTATCTTGATGTAATTAAAGTTGCTTATGAACGCTTTGATGTGCCCGTTTGCGCCTATCAGGTGTCGGGAGAGTACGCCATGATCCAGGCGGCGGCACGCAATGGATGGATTGACCGCGATCGTACATTTATGGAGAGTTTAGTCTCCATTCGGAGGGCGGGAGCGACGGTGATTCTGACCTATTTTGCGCGCGAGGCGGCACGGCTGCTGGGATGAGATGCACCATTACGGATGCAAACCTACAAGAAATATGCTCAAATAATCGCGTTTTTGATGCAAAAAAAGCCTTCTTTATTGTATGTTTTTCGATAATTTTGGGTGCCAATCCGGCAACCATTGCGGCAGCAGGCATAAAGATGGGCAGACGAGGATCGGCCGGAAAGAATCAGCGGACAACAACGAGCAGACGAAAAATCAGCGCGGACGAAGATGAGTAAGGCCTGTGCGTGTAGAGACTGAGTGCATCCGACCTAGTTCAAAGATGGCGAGAGCCTGCCGGGCTATGCCCGCGAGGGCGCGGGCACACCGAGTCCTGTTTCAATGCAAAAGTCTGATTATCTGATAATGTGATTTTTATGTCCAGGGTGAATATCAGCGTTACAGAGGCGGCGCGCAATTTCGCAGATTGCGTGAACCGGGCCCATTATCAGAACGTCACGTTTGTGTTGCTCAAGAACGGATCGCCGGTCGCCCGGCTGGCGCCGGAAAATGAAAGAGCTTGCCTGGGACGCGAGTTGGCGGAAGCCGTGGCGCAAAGCAGGCTTCCGGGCGAGGAAGCCAAGAGATGGCGGCGCGATTTAGCGACAGCGCGCAAATTGTTGAAGGCCCCGGCCAACAAATGGCGATAATGCTCGATGCCGACGTCATCATTGGAGGGGAAAAAGGCGGCTTTGATCTGGAAGGCTGGCTGATCTCCCGGGCGGACGATCGATTTGAGGTCGCCGCCGTTACTGTGGCTGAACTCTGGCATGGTGTAGAACGCGCCAGGGCGAAGCGCCGAGGATATTTACAGGCCATTTTGGGGGCATTGCCAACCATTCCCTATACCGAGCAAACCGCTTACGAACATCCGCGTATCTGGGCGGAGCTGGATGCGAGCGGGGAGATGATCGGCTTTTACGATGTGATCGTGGCGGCGACGGCTATGGAGCGAGGAAGCAGCGTAGCCACTTTCAACAAGCGGCATTTCTCCCTGATAAAGGGGTTAACGGTCGTCGAGCCAGACAAGAGTGGGTGAGCCTGGCGGCACCTTTATTGCAGGGAACCGGCGTAGAGTGTGGGTGCGCCGAGTTGTTCGGCTTGTTGGTTGAAGGCGTTGACCTGGGAGTTGACGAGGGTGTCGATGGCTTTTACGCGCTCGGCTACGAGGGGGCGGAGGGCGGCGACGCCCTGCACCATTTCATCGCTGGGCGCGCTGTCGTAGTCGCTGGATACTTCGCCGAACAAGCGTTGCAAACGGTCGTGCAGGCGGGCGAGGTAATGAAGGTAGTATTTCGAATCGTTCTGGATCGCGGGGTTGTACACCGGCTCCTGCCAGCCGATGACTTGCTTATCGAGTGCCTGAGCTTTTTCCAGTAGCGGACGATATTTTTGGGCGGTGCCTTCCAGTTGCAACTGGTGTTCGAGGGCGGTGATCTGGCTGTGCAGTGAGGCGCTGCGGTTGAGCGCGCGATTGATGATGGATATCTGGTCGCGCAGTTCCAGCGCCATTTGTTGTTGCTTTTTATAGGCTTCGAGGTCGAAGGGGAAGCGCGGGTCGGGTGCGACTTCGACGGGCGTGGTCTGGGAGCTGCCGTTGCAGGTGACGGTGAGTTTGTAGGTCCCGGGCAGGACGCGGGGGCCGGAGGGGCCGCGCTGCTGCGGCTCATCAGGATTGGGGACGGTGGAGACGCGCAGGCGGGCGGGAGCATCTTCGGAGAGGTCCCAGGCGGCGCGGTTGATGCCCGCCTTCGCCGGGCCATAGAAGGTTTTTATCAGCTTGCCGGAGGGGTCCGTGATGCTGATGCGGACGGGAGTCTCGCCCTCAGGAAGTTTGCCTGCGGCAGGGGCGTGGGCGAGCCAGTAGCTGATGACCGCGCCCTTGAGGGGATTCGGGGCGGCCCAGACGCCGGCCGCGGGGCGTCCGTATTTGTTGAAGGAGTTCCAGAAGTGCGCGGGCTGCGAGGAGAAGAGATGGAAGGGGGCGTTCGCGGTCTGCGCGTCCCATTGCGCGTCCCATTGCTCAAGGGGCGAGAGATCGTCGAGGGCATACAATCCGCGCCCGTGGGTGGCGACGATCAGATCATGATTGCTCTTGTGGAATTTGAGATCGTAGATAGGGACGGTGGGGAAGCCGCCCTTAAGCGCCATCCAGTTATTGCCGTCATCGTGAGAGACGAAGAGGCCGGTATCGGTACCGGCGATCAGCATCCCCTTCTGATTGGGATCTTCGCGAACGACGCGCGCGGGAGCGGAATCGGGGAGGCCGCGGCTGATGCTGGTCCAGGTTGCTCCGGCGTCGTGGGTGCGGAAGACGTAGGGTTTGTTGTCGTCGGTCTCATGATAGTCGATGGCGACATAAGCGGATGCGGGATCGAAGGGCGAGACTTCGATCTGCTGCACACGTCCCCACTCGGGTGCGGTTTTGGGGGTAACGTTTTTCCAGTGCGCGCCGCCGTCGCGGGTCAGTTGCACTACGCCGTCATCGGTGCCGACCCAGATGGTCTTAGGGTCCTGGGGGGAGAGCGCGAGGGAGAGGATGGTGTCATAGACCTCCGCGCCGCTGATGTCATAGGCGATGGGGCCGCCGGTCATGACCTGTTTGGATTTGTCGTTTCGGGTGAGATCGGGGCTGATCGCCTGCCAGCTTTTACCTGCGTCAGTAGAGCGGAAGAGGACGTTCGCACCGAGGTAAACCTCTTGCGGATTGCGGGCGGCGACGGCTATGGGGGAGGTCCAGTTAAAGCGATACTTTAAGTCAGCGGGGGCGAGTTGCTCCTGGGTGACAAGATAAGGACGGATATGGCGGGTGCGTCCGGTGGACTGGTCGAGGACCTCGGTGGATCCGTTTTGCGAGTCGGAGTAGATGAGGGGGGAGTTGAGCGCGGGGACTGCGTATTGTCCGTCGCCGCCGATGGTGGTGAACCATTCGTTGTTGGGTATGGGGCCATTGTTGAGGGTCTGCGAGGGGCCGCACCAGGCGCTGTTGTCCTGCAATCCGGCGCAGACGTTGAAGGGCGTTTTGTTATCGAGGGAGACGCTGTAAAGCTGGGCGATGGGCAGGCCGTCGAGGAAGCTCCAGTTGTTGCCGCCGTTCCAAGTGAGATAGACGCCGCCGTCATTGCCTTCGAGGATGCGCTGGGGATCGGTGGGATCGATCCAGATGGCGTGGTGGTCGGCGTGGACGCCGCGTCCGATATTGCGGGCGGTCTTGCCGCCGTCGTTCGAGAGCATGAGGTCGAAGCTGAGGAAGTAGAGTTTCTCTTCGTTGTCGGGGGCGACGGCGAAGCGTCCGAAGTACCAGGGGCGGGCGTTGATCATCATGTTATCGGTGACCTTCGACCAGTGGTCGCCGGCATCGTGCGAATCCCAGAGGACGCCATCCTTGGACTCGACGAGGGCGTAGATGTGGCGGGGATTGCTGGGCGCAATGGCGAGTCCCACGCGGCCGATGACGCCATGGGGCAGGCCGTCGGAAAGTTTCTTCCAGGTTGCACGTCGGACTGCGTCATGCCGAAGTCGAGCTCGCCG
>JBDTLH010000141.1:0-3272 GCA_039934875.1 Acidobacteriaceae bacterium
TCCGAGGACTTGAAGATGCCATGACCGATGGCGCAGGCATATAAAACGCGATTACCAGGCCCGCTGGACGACGACGCGGCAGAGCCGTCGATCTGAATGTCGGTGTATGCCGCCTCAGGGAGTTCTCCCGATTTCATCCAGGACTTACCGCCGTTGTTGCTCACCACGATTGCGCCTTTATAAGTCGCCGGATCGAAGTGCAGCACGCGCGCCAGCGGCAGGTCATGGCGATTGCTCATCGCCGCCCAGACCCGGCCCCTGACTGCTGGATCAAAGGCCAGCGCATAAGTGGCATTGCGCCAGCGGAAAGGGACGCTGGCGCTGGCGCTCGCCCAACTGCGGCCGCCGTTCTCACTGCGGAACAATCCAATATCGGTATTGGCGATGAACATGCGCTGGGCGTCGAAGGGATCGAAATAGACGTTGTACGCGACGTTAACGTCGATGCCATTGGTGGTGAACGTTCCGTCGGGCAGCAGGGTGGAGTAGCAGCCATACCAGTTCGCGCCCGCGTCGGTCGAACGCATACAGCGCCCAAGATCGCCGCTGAGCAGAATCTTTGTGTCTGCCGGATCGAGGTCCATGGTCAGCGGGTTCTCGCCCCAATCCGGACCAAAATGCTGGGATATCCACACGTCGTGTACATTCGCCGGGTCACTGCGATCGCTGCTCATCCAGGGGAAGCTCCAGCTCTTGCCTCCATCGGTGGACCGGGCGACGCCAAAATTTGTGTTGGCGGGATCGCTCTTGCGCGTGAGATGGCTGAACGACAGATAGACCAGATCGGGATTATGCGGATCGACTGCGATGGCACGGGCTTCAGCAACCACCCACTTGTTTGCCAGGTCGGCGAACAATGCTCCGTTGGCCTGTGCCCAACTCGCGCCATCGTCATGGCTGACCATCAGGCCGCCGATCACATTGCCATCCGGAGTAAAGCTCTGTCCGGTGATGAGGTAGAGGGCAGATTTTCCGGCGCCCGATCCTTCCGCGGCATCGGTGATCCAGGCCTTGGGCAACACCGGCGGATTCGCAGCCATCTTGCCGTTGCTGTAAGTGAAGACGCGGTCGCGAGCGATGAAATACACGGTTTTGCCCCTTGCGCCAGCTTCTGCATCCACCAGAATCTTGAATACCCCCTTGACGTTGACATTGCCATTGCTGAGGGAGCGCCAGTTCTTGCCTCCATCTTGCGAGATCAAGGCTTCGGAGCCGTTCACGCCATAGAGGGTTGTCGAGGAACCAGGATCGAATGCGACCGCGCGAATGGAGTCTCGCCAGCCTTGAGTGACGACCTGGAGCCCGCCCTCCTCATCGCTGAAGTTCAGGCCGGCAATGGAGGAGGGCTGAGGAGAGATCAACCGCCAACTATCTCCCGCATTCTCACTGCGCCAGACCATGCCCGCGCCGTAAGCCAGGACCACGTTCGCGTTCTTCGGATCGAAGGCGAAGCTGTTTGAGGTCCACAAATTGAACATCCTCCAGGTGGCGCCGCCGTCCTTGGAGATGTAGTTGCCGCCCATGTCACAAGAGAACAGCATCATTCGCGGGTTCAAAGGATTGATGGCCGCATGGAATAGCGCACCGCCGCCGCCGGGGCCGATGATGCGCCAGGCGTCGAGCCGGGCGGATGGCGCTGCTTGATTTGAACTCTGGTCCGCACTTCGAGCGGGGCCGCTGGAGCGCTGGCCGAGCGCGAACGGGAGCACTGCGAAAGCGAAGAGGCAGCAGGCGCGGAGCGGTAACGAGGAGAACGACAGCCGGGACTTCATCGGTAATTTCTCACCATGTTCCGTAAGCGCCGGAGATCAATGGCTGGCCTTGAGGCAGAGCTCGGACGTGTGTGTGATTTGGGCCGCTGCCTTGACTGCCTGGAACATCTCCCACGCTGATACGAAGTGAAATGCCGCGCCACGACGCTGCGCCTCCAGTTGTAGGAGGCGGTAGGTGTCAATCAGGTTTTCCTTTTTGAGCAGAAGGTCCGAGTTGTGCTCCTGGGTGCCATGCGAATAGAGCTTGATAAAGAGATCATTGCCTATCATGGGCGCAAGCTCGAAGAGCCGCCGGGCCCGAGCGGCATCCATCGGATCGTTTGAAGCTAGTTCGCCGGTCTCGATGCGAGGATAGACGCGCTTGTGCCAGCGCAGTCCGAACGGGCCCGTGATCATCAGCAGGTCCCCGGTGAAGGGCCCGCCGGGCGTGACCGGCACCCCGGTATCGTAGGATTTGGGCTTATCCACGTCGTCCGTCGCCCAATAAATCTCGTTTATCATGCGCGCCTGCGTGGTGGAGCGTCCGGAGGGCATGGTGAAGTCCGCATAGCAGCCCAGATCGCGCAGGATTGCCAACTCGTCGTTCAAGCCGCACATTCGCCCCGCAGGGCCGGAATTGTCGAGCGTCCAATTGCCGTGAATAAAGCCGAAGAGCAGCTTGCCGCCCGCCCTCTCCCGGCGCAGCAATCCGTGATTGCCGTGGAGCGCCTCAACATACTCCGACATCACCTTGATGAATGCGTCGCGGCCCTCGCCATCGTGATGGATATGCACCTCGACATCGGCGATGCCCATGCGCGCCATCTCCGCGAGCGGCTCTACCAACTCTGGAAAATATTCATCCTGGGGATAGAAGAAGGAGTATTTCGGGAGATTGCCGCTGCTGTCGCGTCCCACCTTCTCCGCCAGTCGCGGCCAATGCTCACGCCATAGCGCGACCCTTTGCCGCCCGGTTTCCAGGTTTGCGTTGTTCCATAGAGGCTCGTAGTGGTCGGTGATGGCCACGAACACATTGCGGACCTCCCGCTTTGTCAACAGTCCGGCGGCGCGATGCGATAAGTAGGCAGGCAGCCAGATTTCAGCGTGTCGGGGAAGTTTCATTCGCTTGATTACAGTCAGAACTAGGGTTTGCTGGAATAGATAATTGCGCTACGCGACGATTGCTACGCGACAATTTGTTTGTCTGTCGGAGCTTGGTAGCCGGATTTAACCCGCCGCCGAAACCAACTGCTTGCCCGCTATCCCGGCGACCTTCGCCACCGCGCCGATGGCCTCTCGATTGTCACCCTCGCTTAGCAGCTCGATCAGAACACGGCCCTTCATCCGGGGCGGAATGGGAACTCCCATCATGTGAAACATGGTGGGCGCGAGGTCGAGATTGTCGCAATCTTTCGCTACCGCCCCCGCCGCCACTCCGGGACCATACAGGATCATCATGCCCTTGGGATCGTGGCACCCTGACTTCACCTGGCCGGAGAAGTACACCAGTTCGTCATACTT
>JBDTLH010000142.1:0-7182 GCA_039934875.1 Acidobacteriaceae bacterium
GCGTATGGCCCTTGAATACTGGGCGGTGATCCAGAAACGCAACGCAATGCTGGTCGGAGTAAACCAACGCTGCGTCGAATTCACCGGCGATGATGCGGCAGAAGAGGCAGGGCATAGTAAGAGAACCAGCGTAAGTTGATGCAGAATGTCCTGCGCGTGTTGCGAACCTGCCTCGTCTCTTCTCAGAGAGGGCTATGTTGTAAGCTTCGGCGCGGCGCGAAAACTTCGGCCTAGTTGTTCCGGTCCGAGCGCGAAGATGAAGATCAGCGAGATGATCACGGTAAGCTCGAAGATGGTGAGCGCCCAGGGATAGCCGAAGTGATCGCGCAAGATGAATTCGAAGGAGACGGCGGGCGAAGCTATCAAGACGCCTAGCTGATAGACGAAGCCGGGAAAGAGGCTGCGCACCGCGTCCGGAGAAAGTTCATTCAGATGTGCGGGAATAACGCCGAACGCGCCTTGTACCCCGGTCTGCATCAGGTATGAGCCCAGGACCAGCACCAGCACGGAGCTGCCAAACGCCCAGGCGGGTATGGAAATGAGCGACAGCACGAGCGCGGCGATAATGGCCTTTCTGCGCCCGATCTTCTCCGATATGTTGCCAAAAAACAGCGCACCGAGAATCGCGCCGATGTTGTAGATGATGGGTATGCCAAAGAGGGGCTGCATCCCCAGCACCTTCGCTCCCTTGAGCGCCGCGATGCTTTTGAGAAAGTCTGGGTAAAGGTCCTGGGTCCCGTGGGAGAGGCAAGACATGACTACCATGACCAGCAGCAGGTAAGAGAAGCTGCCCATGTGCTGAAACAATGTCTTAAAAATTTTGCCCAGAGATCCGGTGCGGTGCAGCTTCCAGGCTTCGGATTCGGGTGACAGCGCGGTGAGCACGATAATTACCGCCGCCACCAGAGAGCCGACGACGAACATGGCGTGCCATCCCAGACGCGGTCTGATGGTGAACATAGCTACGGCAGCCAGCAGATATCCAAAGGGATAGCCGCCCTGCATCATGCCGGAGAGAAAGCCACGGCGTTTGCGCGGGGCGTTTTCCATGGCGAAGGACGCGCCGATGCCCCAGTAACCGCCCATACCGATGCCATAGAGGGCGCGCATCACCGCGAAAAATGCATAGTTGGGAGAAAAACCGCTAAGCACGGTGATGATTGAGAAATAGGCAACGCAGGCCATCAGCGGTTTCTTGCGGCCGTAGCGGTCCGCCAGCGCGCCAAAGATCAGAGCTCCCACCGGACGCATCGCCAGCGTAAAGGTGATGGTCCAGACGATGGCCTTTTTCTCTACGTGCAGGTGCTCCGCCAGCGTGTCGAGCAGGAAGATGACTACGAAGAAATCGAAGGCGTCCAGTACCCAGCCGAGAATGCCCGATGCGACGGCGAAGCGCCAACCCACGCTGTCCTGTTCTGGGGTATCCACGGCGGGGTCTTGTGCAACATGCATATCAACAGTTCTCAGGTTTCGGGAAAAGAATGAGTAAGCCCTCTTCGCAAAGGTGGCGCGATCGAGTTCCGCGGTTGTTCAACGAGAGTGCCGGTAGAAAACTCCGGCACTCCGATCACTCGGTATCACCTACCAGACAATCTTGGCCCCCAGTTGAATTTGGCGAGCCGTCGTCGAGGTCTGATTGAGCGCGGTGGGAAGAGAGGCCCCGTCGAAATCGAGGACTGAATTGTTCTGGCCAAAGGTATTCAGGAAGCCGGGCGCCTCAAAATTCGTGTGGTTCAGGATGTTAAAGAATTCCGCCCGCAACTGAATGTTGAAAGCCTCCGAGATCTTGCGGATGCGGACGTTCTTGTAGAGAGAGAAGTCAACCGTGGCGAGTCCCGGCCCATAGAACTGATTGCGCGTTGTATTGCCCAGAACGTTGGAGCAAAATTGTTGTCCGGATGGCGCCGCGCCGGCGAAGGCGGGAAACGACCCGGGGGCGCAACCGAATGGATTGGCTGCGCTCGCGACTCCCAGCGAAGCAGGCGCGGTGGGCGGCGTGAAGCAGTTGGTGTTTAGATAATTCAAACCGCCATGGATAGGGTTGCAGCCTGCCGTCAGGCTCGCGAAGTCCATGGAATAATCGCCGTTGAAGCCGGTGCCCAGGGGATCGCTGCCACCCCCGGCGGTCACGGTGAATGGCGATCCGGTGGTCGCCGTGAGGATGGTGCCGATCTCCCATCCATTGGTTAGAAAGCGCCCGACCGCGGAAGAGAGCCTGGGGCCAGGGACATCCCAAATCAAGTTGCCGGAAAGAACTTGCCGCACGTCGAAGTCGCATGGTCCGACTCGGGCTGCCTTGACGAAGAGCAGCGGGACGGCGATGGAGTTCAGGTAAGTATCTCCGGTGACGGGGGCCGAACTCAGATCTCTGCAATCTCCAAGGGTGTAGGAGAGTTGGCCCTGCACACCGTGGGTCATGGTCTTTCTGAGTTGCGCCTGGAAGGAGCTGTAGGAGGAGGCTCCGTCATACAAAACAGGGCGAATGCCAGCTCCGCCTCCCCAGTTGGAATCAATCCTCGTACCGGTCTGCTGACTGGCACATGTGCTACCGGGGCCTAAAGCAGACGGGATACAAGGGAAGACGTATCCCACCCCGGGTACTGCTGCCGGTTGCACCAGATTGATGTCATCGGATGCGACTGACAAGTGCAGTGAGCGGGAGCCAACGTAGCCCAGCAGCAAGGTCCAGCTCGGCGCAAGCTCGCGTTGAACGTTAAAATTCCAGTTGAGAACATACGCGCGCTTAGGGAATGCGTCGATGAAGCGGTTGCGGATCTTTTGCCGGTCGAAGCTGATATTTGGGTCAGCCACGCCGGTGCCGAGGGTGGCATTCGGGTCCGCGCCGATGATCTGGAAGGGGGCGGTGGCAGCCGTGTTGAGGCCAAATTCATAGGGCAGCGGCAGCACATCATAGACTCCGAAGCCGGCGCGCACCGCTGTTTTTCCGCTACCAGTTGGGTCCCATGCAAGGCCGATTCGTGGTTCGAAGTTCTTGGTCGTCGGGTTGTTGGTAAGCGGGCTGTTGACTCCCACCGGCCCGCAAGCGGTTGTGCCGGGCGTGCAGTTGGAGAGGGTTTGTATCTCCTGAAATCCCGCTGTGGCGACGGTGTATCCGGCGACGGTGTATCCGGGAACAGTGTGAGAATCGGTGGGCAGGGTAGTCATCTCATAGCGCAGCCCAAGATTAAAGGTAAGGCGCGGCAGTGCGCGCCAGTCGTCCTGGATGTATCCCGCGAACCGGCTCTCTCGCAATCCCACTTCGGAAGAGCCTCCCGGCGCAAGCGCGTTGAGCTTGTTTGGCGCATTACTCAGGAATGCCGCCAGACTGCCGTAGTTGTTTAGCCGGCCGTTAGGGCTCAACTGTTCAAGGATGTTGTATCTCATCCGCTCAAAGCTAAACCCGAATTTGATGGAATGCGTGCCCCGGGTCAGGAAGGCATCGTCATCCAATTGCAGCGAGGTCCACGCATGGTTGAAGCGGTTGAAGCCGCCCAGTCCAAATGCCGGCGTAAGGCCGGCTACCGGAATCTGGGGAGGCGCTTTCGCGCCCGGGGCAATGGCGAGGCTGGCGTCGGTCGCAACCGCGTTCCCTGACAGCGGCTGATTGATGTTGCCGATGATGCGGCTGATTCCGCCGCGCACGGTGTTCACCAGTGCAGCGTTGAAGATGTGGGTCTCTTCCGCGCTGAACATCTGCCTGCGGGAGAAGACTTCGTGGACTGTATTTCCCAGCGGGTCTGCCTGGCTCTGCGGTCCGGAATCGAAGAAGTAACTGGCATTGAGGCTGTCATTGGACGCGATCTTCTGGTCCAGCCGGGTGATGACATAGTTTTCCTGCGCGCGGTTGGGCACCGCAACGTCGAAGGTTTGCACGCCGTTTGCGTCCGGCGCACCTGCCGGGGCGACTGGCCAGAGCGCAAGGTAGGGGGCGACTGCGGGAACTGCCAGAGCGCGTTCAGCGGCATCGGGCACGCGGATTGAGCCGGAGGCGGACTGGTTCTGGCGTATCCCCTCGTAGTCGGCGAAGATAAAGGTCTTGTCTTTAATGATCGGTCCACCCGCAGACCCACCAAATTGAATCCGCCGGAAGGGAGAAATCGAAGGCCCGTCGAAATAATTGCGGGCATCGAAGATGCTGTCCCGGTCGAAGAAATAGCCTGTCCCATGAAACTGGTCGGTACCGGATTTGGTGATGGCGTTGATCACTGCGCCGGAGGTCCGCCCATACTCCGCCGTATAGTTGCTGGTGAGCACGGAGAACTCTTCGATGGCGTCCACTCCCAGGTTGACCCCGGTCGCTCCTCCCGGAGCAGAATTGGAATAATCGTTGATGCTGATGCCATTCACACGGTAGTTGTTTTCATTGGGGCGATGGCCGCCGTTGCTGAGCTGGTTTCCAAAGCCGCGATTGCCCTTGTTGGCGCTGAACGAAGTAGTCGCTTGATTGGGAACGCTGATTACTCCCGGCTCCAGCGTAGCCAGCGAAGTCCAATCGCGCCCATTTAGCGGAAGCTCTCTCACCGTAGTCGAATCGACCGTCGCGCCGATGGTGGATGAGGAGGTTTGCACCAAGGCCGGCGCCGCCGTGACGACTACGGTCTGACTGGCCTTGCCAACCGTAAGGGTGAGGTTGAGAGTGACTTGCGCCCCCACCGTCAGCTTAATGTCCTTCTGCACTACGGTGGTGAAGTCGGGCGCGGAGACCTCAACCTGATAGGTGCTTGGCAAAAGGTTCGGGGCCGCATAAAAGCCCACCCCGTTCGAGACCACTTGCCGGGTCTCTCCGGTGGCCAGGTTCTTGATGGAGACTTTGGCGCTGGGGATGACTGCCGCGGATGGGTCACTTATGACACCGGAAAGCGTCGCCCCCGTGACCTGAGCATACGCCGAAACGGAGCTTGCAATGCCCAAGCCTGCCAGCAGAACGGCTATCGCTACAATGGCCATTGCGATGTGAAACTTCGGCTTACTCGTGTGGATAATCATCATTGTCTCCTTAACGGGTGTCAGTACCGGTGAAGCAGTGGCGGAGTTTTGCGCGCTGCTTTCGTGCCTTCCTAAGAACTCAATTACGGGATGTGTGGAACACCCTGCTCCTTTGCCCTTTGAGATTGCAATGCTTTGAGAATGACGGATCAGCCACTTTCTGATAACTGAACAACTCTTTGGCGGTGAACTACTTACAGATAAACCTCACGCGATTTGACGCGGCAGCATCGGGTCCGGAGTCATTGACCGCGCCCTAGAGGTACACTACAATCGGGCGGCAGCCACCAAGCCGGATGACATGACAATGACATCGATCTCTCCATCCACGGCAGCAGATCCGGCAACGGAGTCCAGGCGGATATTCCGATTCGGTGTTTTTGAGGTTGATCTTCATGCCGGTGAGCTGCGCAAGCAGGGCCGCAAGATCAAACTGCAAAAGCAGCCCTGTCAGATTTTGAAGGTGTTGCTGGAGCGTCCCGGCGAGGTCATCAGTCGCGAGGAGTTCCGCAGCCGCTTGTGGCCCAGCGACACCTTCGTCGATTTCGACCATAGTTTGAACACGGCGGTGATGAGGCTGCGGGAGGCTTTAGCGGATTCCGCCGATAATCCGGTCTTTATTGAGACGCTGCAACGGACCGGCTATCGCTTTATCGCCCCGGTCATGGCGAGCATAAAAGCAGAGGACGCAGGGAGCTCTGTTCTGGGCGAGACTGCGCCGCCAGCTCCGGCGCCAGAGATACCAGCCTTAAGCACGCGGAGCGCGGAGATAACTCTTCCCCCCAGGCAACATCTCCCCAAGCCTCGATCTACTCGATCGATAGGTTTAGCAGGAGTACTACTGGGTGCTCTGGTGGGATTGGGGGCGGGGATCATCTTCCACTATGCCAACACTCTCCCCTCTAAAAAGGCAAAGTTTGAGCATGTGAGATCGCTGGTCGTGCTTCCCCTGGAGAACTTATCGGGGGACAAGAACCAGGATTATTTCGCGGACGGAATGACCGACGAGCTGATCGCCAGCCTCGCCAAAGTGAAGAGCCTGCGCGTGATCTCCCGCACCTCCGCCATGGAGTATAAGCAAACCCACAAGTCGCTCTCCGACATCGCCCGCGAGCTCAATGTGGATGCGGTGGTGGAGGGTACGGTGATGCGTTCCCGCGACCGCGTGCGCATCACCGCGGAGCTGGTGCAGATCTCCGCCGACCGCGCGGTTTGGGCGGAGACCTACGAGAGCGACGTGGGCGATATTCTATCGCTTCAGCAGCAGGTCGCAAGCGCCATCGTCGGCAATATCCGCATCGAGCTCACGCCTCAGGAACAGCAACAATTAGTCACCTCCCGGCCAGTCGATCCCGAGGCCTACGAGGATTATCTAAAGGGCCGCTACTATTGGAACAAGCGATCAGAGGAGGGGCTGACCACCGCCATCCAATACTTCCTTCTGGCGACGAAAAAGCAGCCCCAGTATGCTCTGGCTTACGCCGGTCTGGCCGATTGCTACGGCATTCTGGGCGCAGCGATTATTGGCACGGTGCCGGCGAAGGATGTCGCGCCCAAGGCAGAGGCGGCGGCCATGAGCGCCATTGCGATCGACCCCACTCTCGCCGAGGCGCAGACCTCGCTTGCGACAGTTCGTTTGAATTACAACTGGGACTGGCCCGCCGCCGAAAAAGGGTTCAAGCGAGCTATCGAGTTGAATCCCAGCTATGCAACTGCCCACCAAAGGTATTCTCTTTACCTGATCGCTGTCGGCCGGACGCAGGAGAGCATCGATGAAATCAAGCGGGCCCTGGCGCTCGATCCGCTGTCGATCAGCATGAACTTCAGCTTGGGCTGGCGGCTTTATATGGCCCGGCAGTATGACGGCGCTATTCAGCAATTACGAAACACCACGGACATGGATCCGACGTTTGCGCTCGCCCACCTGGTGCTCGGACAGGCTTACGAACAAAAAGCGGAATACGTGGCGGCGATCGCCGAGTTTGAGAAAGCGGGGAACATTTCGCACAACAGCCCGCCCATGCTCGCGGCCCTGGCGCATGTATATGCCGTATCCGGCAAACAGGAGACCGCACGAAAACTGCTCGACGTCCTCAAAGCTCGATCCCAGCGGGAATATGTCTCTCCTTTTTATATCGCTGTCGTTTACGCCGGCCTCGGGGAGCAGGACCAGGCCGTAGCGTGGCTGGAAAATGC
>JBDTLH010000143.1:0-8703 GCA_039934875.1 Acidobacteriaceae bacterium
AAGCGGTGGATGGCTCCTTCCGTTTGTCCATGCTCCCTCAACCATTGCAAAAAGCTATTGCCGTCATCTGCCAAAGGGCGGCGCATCATCGCCGCGAGCCCACGAGCAATGGCTACTTTATCCGGCATCGCCAGAAATTGTGCTCTTAGAAACGCCGGAGCACTATGCAAAGGCGCTGGTAAAGCCGACGGCTTCAGCTCTGACCTCATTCCATCCGGAGTAATAAACGTCAGCGTGTCGAACCACTGCACATCCCCCTCCGCGTCAATACGCTTGTAGAAATCGATCAGGTTTGTGCAACAACCCAGCAGGACATGCTGGCAATTATCCACCACCTCGCCCGTTCCCGGGTGCTCATAGGAACTTGCGCGGCCGCCGAGATACGGCTTGCGCTCGAAGAGCAAAACCTTGTGGCCCTCATCCGCTAAAGCGCACCCGGCTGCCAGCCCCGCAATACCCCCGCCTATAATCGCGATCGATTTCATGCTCGCGAAAATCCCAACAGGCCCTTGGCAAGGATGCTCGTCTTCTCCCATCCGCTCAGCCGCACTCGCTCGGTCAACACGTCATAGTTCCGCTCTGCAATGCGATCAAGCAGGCGGGAGTATATACCCACCAGCACACGCAGGGAGGGACGGCTGTCCGCCGAGATGTACGGCAACAACTCGCGCGCGGACTCATAGTATTCCCGCGCCCGCTCCGCCTCAAAGCGCAACAACTCCTTCAACCGCGCGAGATCCAGGGGTTGGCCGCCTACCGACGTCATCTCCCCTGCTTCATTCACCCAGAATCCCTCCGCGTTGAAGCCAAATCTCTTGAGGTCCTCCGCGGGGATGTATACGCGCCCCATCCGCGCATCTTCTTTTACATCACGAATAATGTTGGTCAACTGGAACGCAATTCCCGTCCGCTCCGCCAGCTTCTCAGCCCGCGCGTCAGAATAGCCAAAGATGCGAATGCACACCAGTCCCACCACGGAAGCTACGTAATAACAGTAGCGGTAGAGCTCCTCAAATGTCCTATATGCCACGACGGCCTGAGCGCCGCCGCCTAATGAAGCATCGAGGTCCATGGAGACGCCGTGCACCAACTCGTCGAGCCGCGCGGCAGGAATATCGAAGCGCCGAACAGCGTCACGCAGGGCGAGAAACACCGGATCGTCAGTCGCCTCGCCTGCCAGCGCCCGGCGCCAACGCTCCAGCCAGGCATCGAGCGTCCGCTTGCGCTGCTCAGGGCTGGCCGCGGAGTCATCGCAGATGTCATCGGCGCGCCGCATGAACGAATACACCGCGAAAAACGCGCGCCGCTTGGCCGCGGGCAAGGCAAGAAACCCGAAGTAAAAATTCCTGGCTTCACGGCGGGCAATGCTTGCGCAAACCGCATACGCCGCGCTGAGTTGCACGTTCAAATTAGCTTTCCCGCGAGTGCGCGCAACGCCAACAATGCTTTGCGTGGCTTTGAGATCGCGGGACGGCGCCGCAGCACATCGAAATCCTGCCGCTCGATCGCGTTCAGTATCTCCATCCCGCCGCGACTGAACAAATCGATATCCAAGGCGAGCTCTTGATGAACCTGCGCAATCAATGGCATGCCCCTGCGGAACCACTCCCGCGCGCGCTCCACTTCAAAGCGCAGCAACTGCTTCATCCGCGGGCTGGCGCGCGCTCCATCCAACTCCTGCTCCCCCACGCCGAACCGCCGCATGCTCTCCATGGGAATGTAAATCCGTCCCTTGTGCCGATCAAGGGAAACGTCCTGCCAGAAGTTCGCCAACTGCAGCGCAGTGCAGGTCGCATCCGAAAGCCCCTGCCGTTCCGCATCACGATAGCCGCAGAGGTAAAGCACCAATCGGCCAACGGGATTTGCCGAGTTCTCGCAATAGCCCAACAGATCGTCGAAGCTTTCATAACGCGTCGTGGTTTGGTCCTGGCGAAACGCCGCCAACAACTTCGCAAACGGCTCTTTCGGAATATCACAGGTCTGGATCGTCTCCGCCAAGGCCACAAACACGGGATGACGCGCCTCCCCGCGATAACATGCGTCCAGCTCCGCCTGCCACTCTTCAAGCAATTCGAGCGAGAGCGTTGGATCCCCCACCTCATCCCCGAGATCGTCCGAGATGCGGCAGTAGGCATAGACGCTGTAGAAATGAGGGCGCAAGCTCCTGGGCAGAAACCAACTGGCGACGTGGAAGTTTTCATAATGCGAGGTCGCCAGCCCCCGGCAATATTCCTTCGCCTCTGCAAGCGATGGTGTCGCGTCCGGAAACCTGTATGCCGCGGGCAATCGTTGCCAACCCGCGCTGCGCCTCTGTGTCTCTGCCACGCCGTTCGTCGCCGTCGTCCCGGTCACGGTTGAATCACCGTCTTGATTTCTCCGTTGCGGTCCATCATCCGGCGCAAAACATTTTCGAGGTCGGCGAGCTTCGCGTGTCCCGTGATGAAGTCGCTGCTTCGCACCCGCCCATCGCGCAGCAACGCGAACGCTTTTCGCGCCGCCGCGGGGGTGTGATGGAAGGTGGCCTTCAGGGACAGCTCCGAATAGTGGACCCTATTCGTGTCCAATTCTACGTTTGTCCCCGCGGCACATCCGCCGAAAAAGTTGACGCGACCCCCCTTGCGCACCATCTCCATCGCCCATTGCCATCCCAAGGGTTGCGCAATCGCCTCAATGGCAATGTCCGCTCCTCGGCCACCGGTAATTTTTTTCACTGTTGCGACTGGGTCATCTAGTTTTCCGATTTGCACCACTTCATCGGCGCCGAAGTGTTTCGCCGCTTGCACCTGTTTATCCCGCTTTACCACTGCGATCACGCGCAGATCATAAGCGCGCGCCACCTGCAAAAACATCAGCCCGATCGGGCCGGCGCCGATCACCACCACGCTCTCTCCCTGCCGCGGGTGCATCTCGTCCATGCCGCGCACCACACAGGCAAGAGGCTCCGTCAACGCCGCCGCTTCGAAGCTCATGCCATCGGGTACACGCAGCAGGTTCTTCTCCACGATGCGCGCGGGAATGCGAATGTATTCCGCATATGCGCCGTTGTTGAACAGCAAGTCTTCGCAAAGGTTTTCCTGGTCACGCACGCAGAAGAAGCACTTGCCGCAGGGCGCGGAATTGATTGCCACCGCCCGGTCGCCCCGCTTCCACTCCGTTACCCCTGCTCCAACCTCAGCGATCACGCCCGCGACTTCGTGGCCGAACAATGCCGGGGGCACAATCATCTTCGCGTGATAACCGCGCCGGAACACCTTCAGATCGGTGCCGCAGGTCAGCGCCGCCTCGACCCGCACCAGGACCTCGCCCAATGCCGCTTCGGGTACAGCAACCTCTTCGATCTTCAAGTCTTCTTTGCCGTAAAGGACGGCTGCCGTCATGGTCTTCATGGAAAAGTATCAGTTCACAGTTTACAGTTGGCGGTGCAGTGGGGCCCCGCTCCTAAGCTGTGAACTGTGAACTCAAAAGAGTAGGCCCCTGCGCCTCGATAAACACCTTCATACTGTCCGCCCTCGGGTTCGACGCCAGCTTCAGCGCCTCGACCGCATCGTGCAATGCGAACCGGTGCGAAATCAGCCTGGTGAAATCATACTTCCCGCTGAACACCAGCTCCGCCGTCTCCTCCTGTATCGCAACCGACGCGCTGTAAGAGCCGAGCAGCGATTTCTCCTCCATGCACACCGCCGCCGGGTCAATCATCGCATCGCCATGCTGAGTTGAGGCGAAGAGCATCACTCGTCCCCCCGGCCGGCACGCCTCCATTGCCGTTTTGATCAATGCATCTCCGCCCACCGCAACGATCACCGCATCCGCGCCCCGCCCCTCCGTCATCTTCTTCACCATCGCAATCACGTCTTCTTTAGACGCATCAATGGCTTCTTGGATGCCGAACTCCCTCGCCAATTCCAGCCGTCGCGCGTAGAGGTCTGACCCGATCACCGTTGCCCCCGACTCGCCCGCCAACGCTCCAAGAATGACTCCGATCGGGCCTTGTCCAATTACCAACACGCTGTCATCGATCTCCAGCCTGAGCGACTTCACGCCTTTCAGGCATGTATTCACCGGCTCAATAAATGCCGCCTGTTCAAACGAAACATGGTCCGGCATCTTCACCACTCCGCTTTCCACGATCCAATCCATTACGCGAATGTATTCGGCAAAGCCCCCACCCGCAGCCTCGAATCCCGCGGTAGCCCCCACTCGCTTGTACACCGGACACTGCGCAAATGTCTGCTTACGGCAGTAGTAGCATCGCCCGCAGGGGATGTGATGAAAGACCATTACCCGGTCACCAACGCTGAACCTGGCGACCCCGGCGCCTGTCCGCACCACTGTGCCCGCCATCTCATGGCCGAAGACCCGCGGCGCGGAATGCGATCCGGTATGGATCTTCTTCAGGTCAGTCCCGCAAATTCCGCACGCGGCAAGTTTGACCAGCAACTCGCCTGCCTCGATCTCCGGGAGCGCAATCCCCTCCATCCGCACATCATTCACGCCGCGATACACGGCAGCCAGCATGGTAGAGGGAAGTACGTACAGCCCCTCAGGCTGGGCCTGGATCACTGTCTGCATACCTCTATTATGCCGGATTTCACCCCGAAGACACTGAATACCCGGAGCAGGTGCAAGTAACCCGGTAAGAAGAATCCATCTGCACCTTCCTGGAAAGACCCACCGTTCTCAACCTTCTCCGTGTCTCTGTGCTGAATCTCTCGACAGCTCCACGCACATCGCCCGCGCCGCAGCCGCCGAATTTCTTCCCATTCTCATCATTACCGGCCACCATCTGGGACGCACCATCAACCAGCGCACAAACTCTCCCGTCTGAAACTGGCCTTCATCGCTGAAGCGGGCGAAATCCGGCAACGCTTCGTCGTGCGCATCGGAGACCGTCTTTACACACGCGAACGGGATCCGTCGCTCCCGCGCAAACCGCGCTACGTGCGACGCCTCCATATCCACTGTGTCAGCGCTCCAGCGCGTGACCAACTCTTGTTTTTCTACCGCATTCGCCACCCGCCCAACTGTCACCAGAGTACCGGCTCCCTCCGGCACTTCAAAGCTCTCGCCCGATTCCGCATCGATCACCAGCGCCGGCCTTTGCACCGATTTCACTGGAATTCCAGCATGAAGACTTCCCACCCACCCTGCCGAAATCAACACCGACAGCGCACCGCGCGCAACAACCGCCTCACAGGCGGCAATCGCCGCGGCCCGCCCCATACCCGCATAGCCGACCACGAATCTATCCGACTCGAACAGATTCACCGACGCTCCTGATACGCGCTCGGCCCTTGCGCTCCGTAACAACGGCGCCAACTCTCCCGCCATAGCCCCCACAATACCCATGCGCTCCATCATCGATTCGCAGGCCGTCGCGGAGCATAGCCGTTCGCCCGGAACCACTTCACCGCGCGCCGCAGCGCCGCATCCACCGGTTTTTCCTCGTACCCCAACTCGCGCTCCGCCTTGGCCGATGACGAATACATCTTCTTCTTGCCCATGCGCACCGATTCGACTGTCGCCCTCGGCTCCTTGCCGCGCAGTTTGCCGGTCACCGTCTCGTCTAATACCGCAAATGCCATCGCCACCGCGTGCGGCACCCTCAGCTTCGGGCTCGGTATCCCCGTGATTGCGCTCAACTTGTCCAGTATCTGTTTGAGCGTCAGATTTACGCCCCCGATGATGTATCTCTCCCCCGGGCGCGCCTTCTCAAAAGCCATGACATGCGCCTTCGCTACCTCGCGCACGTCCACCAGGTTCATTCCAGTATCCATATATGCCGGGAAATTGCCGTTGAGGAAATCAACAATGATGCGGCCCGTCGGAGTCGGCTTGATGTCCCGCTCCCCCATCGGCCCCGTGGGATTCACAATCACCACCTCCTGCCCCGAGCGCGCCGCGGCAATGGCCACCTGCTCCGCCAGAAACTTCGAACGCTTGTAGTGCCCGATCATCTCTGCCTCGTTCACCGGTGTTGCCTCATCCACCACCCTGCCGTCCGCCTTGAACCCCATGGTCGCCACGCTGGAGCAATGCACAACACGATGTATTCCCGCCTCCGCCGCTAAGCGCAAGATCGCGCGCGTACCCTCGACATTGGATTCATACATCTCTTTGGGGTCTTTCATCCACAGGCGGTAATCCGCCGCCACATGAAAAACCGCATCGCACCCGCGCATCCCATACTTAAGCGACTCGGGATCGCGCAGGTCGCCCACCACTCTTTCGAAATCGTTGAGCCCCGCAAGATTTTCCATCCGGCTCGAGGGTCTCACCAGCAGCCGCAACCGTGCCCCGTTCGCCGCCAGTTGCTCCGCCACATGCGACCCGACAAAGCCGGTCGCCCCTGTAACAAATGCCCGCATGGTTTACAGTTTACGGTTCACAGTTCGCGGTTCACAAGTTCACAGTTTGCGGTTTCCCCGCTTCGCTGCTTTTCCTTAGCCATGAATCGTTGCACCAACTGTGAACTGTGAACTGTGAACCATAAACCATCGCGCTGCCGATTGCCGAATGCCGATTGCTTATTGCCGATTACGAAACGTATACACCACTGCCAGCAATGGCGCCGCCAGCAACACTCCCCAGAACGGAATCACGATACCCAGCACGATTGGGGTCAGCAATGACGCCCAAAAAGGCACCCGTGCCGCCCTGCGCATCAGATACGGCTGCAACAACAGCCCATCCACCACTGCGATCACCGCATACACAACCAGCAACCATAGCAACTTCATCCAGCCGCCCCCGGAGAGCGCAATCGCCAGCACTGGCCCAACCAGAGACAATATCGGACCGAAGCTGGGCACGAACTGGAACGCCGCACCCAGCACCGCCCACAACGGCGCCAGCGGGACACGCAATATCAACAGCCCCACAGCCCACATCGCTCCCACCAGCAACGAGTCGTAGCACTGCGCGATAAACCACTGCTTCAGCCCGTGAGACGCCGTCCCAATCCACTCTCTGCTTTGCATCCCCATTTTCCTCTCAGGCTATGATGTACTGCACGCATGAAGCGCACCGCAATCGCCGTCATATTCCTTGCCGCCATCGCGTACGGCATCGACTATGCTCTCCTCCGCCTCCGCCCCAAGTCCGTCGGCACTATCACCGTACACCGCACCTACATCATCCCGCTAAAGAATGGGCGCACGGAATACAGCTCCGAAGAGGCTATAGACCAAACCTGCGTCCGCTCCCTGCTCCCTCACCTCGGAAACACGCCCTGCTGGTATCTCGCGCGCCACACCCAACAAGAGATCACCATCGATACCGGCAGCCAAAAACAATACCCGCATTGAGACAAAAGTAACCACCGAGGACACAAAGGTCTCACAAAGGAGCGCGAGGAAATCAAGGACCAATCACTTTCGCTCACCGACCAATCACTTTCGCTCACCGCTAGGTTTGGGATTCTTCTCCTTTAGCTCCTTCGTGCATCCTTCGTGGACCTTTGTGTCCTCGGTGGTTGCTTTGGTTTGTTCTCGCTATATACTCTGATTTCGCATGGCTCTTATCATCCGCTCTTCCCCCATCAATGGCGCGGGCTGTTACACCACCGCCCCCATCAAAAATCGGGCGCGCATCCTCGAATACGACGGCCCGCGCATCTCCAAAGAGGCCGCCGACAAACTCTACGAGACCCGCGACGTGACCTATCTCTTTGGCCTGGGCGATGGCTCTACCGTCATCGACGGACATTCGATGGCCATGTTCCTCAACCACTCCTGCGGTCCCAATTGCGAGACCGACGAAGATGAAGCCGCGGGCCGCATCTGGATCTATGCCATCCGCCATATCGCCGCCGGCGAAGAACTGGTTTACGACTACAACCTCTATGACGGAGACCTCGACGACCCCTGCCTCTGCTACTGCGGCGCGGCATGTTGCCGCGGAACCATGCACTCGCCCGAGGAGATCCGCCGCCGCAAGCGCCTTGCCGCGCAGGCCACACACAGGAAAGCGGCGCATCTCGCGCCGCTTTCAAAACCATAATAATAGCGTTCTACGCCACTGCCGGCCTTCGATGTCGCCGTTCCATCTCTTCCATCGCATCTTTCAGGTGCAGCTTCAATTTTTTCAGCTTCACTTCTTCCAACTGCTCATCTTCAGACATGCGCGGTTTGCGCAGCAATCCGTCCAATCGTTGTTCATATCCTGCATGTTCATCGGCCAGCCGGCGATAATTCGCGTCGCGGGCCAGCAGTTCTTCGCGTACTTGTTCCGCCATTCAGGGACCTCCTTTTATCCAACGCTAGTGTTGGGAACCTCAATCTACCACCGCCCCGAGTACCCTTCAACTGCTTTCGTAACACTCACCCGAGAGCGCCTGGATCCGCGCGCTGCACATCTTTCGTCATGAGCTGGCCTTCCACAGGTAGAGGACCGCATCCTCCCTCGGGGCGGCATAATACCCTGCCCGCCTTCCGACCTCTCTCCAGCTAAACTTCTCATACAGCCGCCGCGCCGCAAAGTTCGAGGCCCGCACTTCCAGAAAAATCCCTGCCGTTCTCTCGTCTCCGACTCGTGCGATCAAGTCCCCCAGCAGCGCCGTTCCCACCCCGCTCCGCCGCTCTGACAAGGCAACCGTGACATTCTCCAACTCCCACTCGTTCTCGATCAATCGCCGCACCGCACAAAAGCCGACCACCTCTTCGGACCCGCTACAGCCAAGCCTCACCAGCGATTTTCCCCTCTCCG
>JBDTLH010000144.1:0-10062 GCA_039934875.1 Acidobacteriaceae bacterium
CTGATAGAGGGGGGAGGGAAGGTGGAGTGGTACCACCCGTTCAGCATGAAATCGCTTTTCAGGATGAACAATAGAACCCACCGCGAGCTGTTGGTGGTGGATGGGCGGGTGGGGTTTATCGGAGGGGCGGGCATCGCGGACAACTGGAGATATGCCAAGGATGATAAAGATCCGCGATGGCGCGATACGGTGGCGCGGGTGGAAGGCGACGTGGTGAGTAATATGCAAGCCACTTTCGCGGAGAACTGGATTGAATCGAGCGGCGAGATCATCGCGGGGGAGGATTATTTTCCTGGGGACCGGCCAGCGGGAAACACATGCGCGATGGTGGTGGACGGTTCCCCATCCGCGGGGGGATCGACGAGAGTGCGGGTGCTGTTTCAGATGCTGGTGGCGTCCGCGCGGCGCAGTATACATATCACGACGCCGTATTTTCTGCCGGACCGCTCTTTGCGCCGGGAGTTGGTGGGCGCCATTGAGCGTGGAGTCGAGGTGAAAGTGATCGTTCCTGGAGTGAAAGCGGACCACCTGATGACACGGACTTCAAGCCGGATGTTGTATGGTGATGTGCTCAAAGCAGGGGGAAGTATCTATGAGTATCAGCCGGCGATGATCCACGCAAAGATTTTGATTGTGGACGGCAAATGGACGGTGATGGGTTCCACCAACTGCGATTTTCGCTCGTTTGGATTGAATGACGAAGTCAATATTTCGTTTATCAGCGCAGAAGGGGCGGCGAGGTTGGAGCGCGATTTCGAGGATGATCTTCGCGGGTGCAGAGAAGTGAATTACGAGCAGTGGAAGCGGCGTCCGCTGCATGAACGCATGCTGGAGTGGTCGGGATGGATACTGCGGAAGCAGCAGTAGCAATGACGACGAAGCTGCGGATCGCGACGTACAACGTGCACAAGTGCAAAGGGATGGATGGGAGGGTGCGTCCGGAGCGCGTGGCGAGGGTGATGCTGCGGTTGGATGCGGACGTGATTGCGGCGCAGGAGGTGCTGGGCCCACAGGCGGAGGCGCTGGCGGATGGGCTTGCCGGGGCGGGATACAGGTTTAGCTTTGGCGAGAACCGGAAAATTGCCGGCGTGAGTTATGGCAATGCGACCTTCAGCCGCCTGACGGTGGAGATGGCGCGAAATTACGATGTGTCAATTGGAGAGCGCGAGCGGCGCGGCGTTCTGCGGACCGATGTGGTCACCGCAGAAGGGGTTGTGCATGTCTTCAACGCGCATTTAGGGACCTCGTATGGGGAGCGCGGGAGGCAGGCGCAATGCCTCTTGGCGGAGGGACTGCTGTTGGACCGCGCTATCGGCAAACGCCGGGTGGTGTGCGGGGATTTCAATGAGTGGGTGCGGGGACGGTGCTCGCGCGCGCTGGCGCGGGAATTTCAGTCTGCACGGCCGCGGCGAAGTTATCCGGGAGTATTGCCGCTGTTGGCGCTGGACCATATCTATTTCGATTCCAAGCTGGCGCTGGAACGGCATTGGGTCTTCCGGGAAAGGTTGGGGTTATTGGCGTCGGACCATCTGCCATTGCTGGCAGACTTCCGCGTATAGTGGATGGAACGTGGCAGGTGCATTATTTTGTTCACTTTAGACATAGGGGTTCGTCCAATACGGTTCGGCGCTGGAATGTAGAGTTGCAATCTGAGCGGCGGTTTCTAAAAGGGCTTTACCAATACAATCAAATAAGTTTTTGGAGGAAGGTTTGAAGAAGGCCCTACCCGCCGGTGCGGCGCTACTTGCGTTTTGTTTGCTCTCCGCGTGCAATCGCGGCGAAAAGGCGCCGAGCGCGCAGGAACAGCGGCAGCAGGCGAGAAACGCGCCGATTCCGGTGGGAGTTGCGGCAGTCCAGCAGAAGGACGTGCAGGTCTTCCTGACCGGGTTGGGCGCAGTGACGGCTTACAACACGGTAACGGTGAAGAGCCGGGTGGATGGGGCCATCGTCAAGATCAACTTCACAGAGGGCCAGCATGTGAATAAAGGCGATTTGCTGGCTGAGATTGATCCCCGGCCCTACCAGGTAGCGCTGGACCAGGCGCAAGCGAACCTGGCAAGAGACGAGGCGCTGCTGAACACGTCGAAGCTGAACCTTACACGCAATGAGCAATTGACAAAAGCGGGAGTGGTGGCGGTGCAGGCACTCGATACGCAGCGCGCCGAGACCGGGCAATACGAGGGAACGGTGCAAGGGGACCAGGCATCGATCGCGAGCGCGAAGCTGAATCTCACCTACTCCAAAATCACGGCCCCGATCTCGGGGCGAGTGGGATTGCGGTTAGTGGATGTGGGCAACATCGTGCATGCCAGCGATGCGAACGGCATATGCACGATCACACAGTTGAAGCCGATCGCAGTGATCTTTACCCTGCCGGAGGACAACGTGAATGAGGTGCGTGCCCGGATGAAGCAGGGCGCGTTGCTGGCGGACGCATACACCCGGGACGATAGAACGGTAATCGAGAGCGGGAAGCTTGAGACCATTGACAACCAGATCGATGCAACGACGGGAACAGTAAAGCTGAAGGCGGTCTTCGACAATAAGAACGAGCAGCTTTGGCCGAATGAGTTTGTGAACATCCACTTGCGCCTGAATACCGACAAAAACGCGATCGTGATTCCTTCGAGCGCGATCCAGCGCGGGCCGCAAGGGACGTTCGTGTATCTGGTGGGGCAGAACAATACAGTGCAGGTGCGGAACATACAGATAAAGCTGTCACAAGGGCTGACTTCGGTGGTGGGGAGCGGCTTGCAACCGGGCGAGCGCATCGTAACAGACGGGCAAGAGCGGTTGCAGGTAGATGCCAAAGTGCAGCCCCAGGCGCCGCAGAAGAACGGGCAAAACGATCAAGGACCGAGCAGCCAGGCGATTGGATCGGGCCCGGGAGCTTAAGCCATGACCCTGTCGCGACCGTTTATCGAGCGTCCCATCGCTACCTCTTTGCTGATGGTGGCGTTGCTGCTGGTGGGCGTGGTGGCGTATGAGCAACTGCCGATTTCGGCGTTGCCGCAGGTGGATTATCCGACCATCCAGATTCTTACGTTTTATCCGGGCGGTTCGCCGGACGTGGTCGCTTCCACGATCACTGCGCCGCTGGAGCGGCAGTTTGGAGAATTGCCAGGGTTGAGCCAGATGACGTCCACCAGTTCTTTTGGGGCGTCAATCATCACCTTGCAATTCAATCTTTCGGAGAATATCGACATCTCCGAGCAAGAGGTGCAGGCGTCGATAAACTCGGCGGGGACGTACCTGCCGAAAGACCTGCCGAACCCGCCGATTTACAGCAAGGTGAATCCGGCGGACGCGCCGATTCTGACGCTGGCGATGACCTCAGCGACACTGCCGCTGCCGCAGGTAGAGGACCTGGCGGACACGACCTTCGCGCAGAAGATTTCGCAATTGCAGGGCGTGGGATTGGTATCCATCAGCGGCGGGCAGAAGCTGGCGATCCGGATTGATGCGAACCCGGTGGCGCTGGCGTCGTATGGGTTGAGCCTGGAGGCGCTGCGCACGATCATCGCGCAAGTCAATGTGGACCAGGCGAAGGGACAGATTGACGGTCCGCGGCAATCGTTCACCATCGAGGCGAATGACCAACTGCTGGCCGCGCAGGACTACTCCAACGTGATCATCGCCTATCGCAACGGCAATCCGGTGCGGCTGAAGGACGTGGCCAGGGTGGTCGAGGGGGTGGAGAACGCAAACCAGGCGGCATGGATGGGGACCAAGGACCCGTCGCCGCGGGTTGTCCCGGCGGTAATCGTGAACATTCAGCGGCAGCCCGGGGCGAACATCATCGGCGTGGTGGATGGGATCAAGCGGCTGCTGCCGCAACTGCGCTCCACGTTGCCGAGCTCGGTGGACGTGCAGATACTGACCGACCGCACGGAGACGATTCGCGCTTCGGTCAACGATGTGAAGTTTGAGCTGCTGCTCACCATCGTGCTGGTGGTAATGGTGATCTTCCTGTTCCTGCGCAATCTGGCGGCGACGGTGATCCCCAGCGTGGCGGTACCGCTGTCGCTGGTGGGGACCTTCGGCATCATGTACCTGCTGGGGTATTCGCTGGACAATCTGTCACTGATGGCGTTGACCATATCCACCGGCTTCGTGGTGGACGACGCCATTGTGATGATCGAAAACATCGACCGTTTTCTCGAAATGGGCGATTCGCCATTCGAGGCGGCGATGAAGGGATCGGGACAGATAGGATTCACCATTCTGTCGTTGACGGTCTCGTTGATCGCGGTGCTGATCCCGCTGCTGTTCATGGGCGATATTGTGGGGCGGCTGTTCCGCGAGTTTGCGGTGACGCTGGCCTCGGCGATCCTGGTCTCCGCCGTGATCTCGCTGACGCTGACGCCAATGATGTGCTCGAAGCTGCTTAAGCACCGCAAGGGAAAGACACAGGGCTGGCTCTATCGAGTGTCAGAGCGCGGCTTCGAGAGCACGATTGCGTTCTATGGGCGCACGGTGCGATTTGTGCTGCGGCACCAGTTCGCGACTCTGCTGATTACGATCGCGACGTTGCTGGCGACCATCTGGCTGATGATTCTGGTGCCTAAAGGATTTTTTCCGGTGCAGGACACGGGCGTGATTCTGGGTATCTCGGACGCGCCGCAAAGTATATCGTTCGATGCGATGGCGGAGGGGCAGCAACAACTGGTGGATGTGGTGCTGCATGATCCCGATGTAGCCAGCCTCTCGTCGTTCATCGGGGTGGATGGCCAGAACCAGACGCAGAACAGCGGACGCATGCAGATCAATTTGAAGCCGCGCAACCAGCGCAGCGCGACGGCGACGCAGATCATCGACCGCCTGGACCAGAGCGCGAAGCAGGTGGCGGGCATCACGCTGAATATGCAGCCAGTGCAGGATTTGACGGTAGAAGACCGGGTGAGCCGCACGCAGTACCAATACACGCTGGAGGACGCGAGCGCCAGCGAATTGGCGGAGTGGGTACCGAAAGTCATCAAGAAGCTGAGGACATTGCCCGAGCTGCAGGATGTTGCCAGCGACATGCAGGCGAACGGATTGCAGGCGAGGCTGATCATAGATCGCGACACCGCATCCCGGCTGGGAGTGACCGCGTCGGCGATCGACGCGACGCTGTATGACGCCTTCGGGCAGCGGCAGATCTCGACCATGTTCACGCAGTTGAATCAGTACCACGTGATACTGGAGGTTGATCCGCAATTTCGCGCGAATCCGGATGCGCTGGATAACATATATGTGCCGTCGTCGGTGGCGACGGCGCCCGGCGCGCAGAGCGCTAATTCTCCGGTGCCCACAGGGACGACGATGAATCAGGTGCCGCTGAGTGCGTTCGCGCATTTCGAGATCAGTCCGATGGCGCTCTCGATCAATCATCAGGGGCAGTTTCCCGATGCGACCATCTCATTCAATTTGAAGCAGGGCGCATCATTGGGCGCGGCGGTGAAATCCATCCAGCAGGCGGAGAAGGAGATCGGAATCCCGGTCAGCTTAAACACGACATTCCAGGGGACGGCGCGGGCGTTTCAAGCGTCGCTGGCAAATGAGGGCTGGCTGGTGCTGGCGGCGATTGTTACCGTGTACATCGTGCTGGGGGTGCTCTATGAGAGCTACATTCATCCCATCACGATTCTGTCGACGCTGCCATCGGCGGGAGTGGGCGCGCTGCTGGCGCTGTTTATCTTCCACATGGATTTCGACGTGATGTCGTTGATCGGGATCATCCTGCTCATCGGTATTGTGAAGAAGAACGCGATCATGATGATTGATTTCGCGCTCGATCTGGAGCGGAATGAAGGGCGGAGGCCGGTGGACGCAATCTATGATGCGTGCCTGCTGCGCTTCCGTCCCATTATGATGACAACGATGGCGGCGTTGTTCGGCGCGGTGCCGCTGGCGTTCGGACATGGTCCAGGGTCGGAGCTGCGGCGACCGCTGGGCATCACCATCATCGGGGGACTGATCTTCAGCCAGGTGCTGACGCTCTACACCACACCTGTGGTCTATTTATACTTCGACCGGCTGGCCGCGTTGTTGCGGCGGCGCGAGAGCCCGCAGGCGGTGCTGGTGGAAGGGGACTGAAGCGATGAGCGTCTCCGCGACCTTCATCAAGCGGCCGGTGGGCACGATGCTGCTGACGTTTGCGCTGCTGCTGGCGGGGATGCTGGCGTATTTCAAGTTGCCAGTGGCGCCGCTGCCCAGCGTGGACTATCCGGTGGTTTCAGTGAGCGCGGGGCTGCCGGGCGCGAATCCGGAGACGATGGCGTCGGCGGTGGCGACGCCGCTGGAGCGGCAGTTCGGGCACATCGCGGGCATCAATCAGATGACCTCCACCAGCACGCTGGGCAGCGTGAATGTCACGATGCAGTTTGATCTGAACCGGGATATCAACGCGGCGGCGCGTGATGTGCAGGCGGCGATCAATGCGGCGCAGAGCCAGTTGCCGGCGTATCTGCCCAATAATCCGCATTATCGCAAATCGAATCCGGCGGATGCGCCGATCCTGGTGCTGGCGCTGACCTCGGATACGATGACGTTGCCGCAGATGTACGATGTGGCGGATTCGATCATCGCGCAGAAGATCGCGCAAATTGAGGGCATCGGGCAGGTGTTCGTGGGCGGTTCGGCATCTCCGGCGGTGCGTATCGAAGCGAATCCGCTGAAGTTGAACGCGCTGGGAGTAGGACTCGATCAGGTGCGCACCGCGATACAGGCGCAAAACGTCAATACTCCGACGGGGAGCCTGGAGGGGCCGGATGAGCGCTGGGTGGTTACCGCCAACGACCAGTTAAAGGTCGCCAGCCAATACGCGCCGATTATTGTGGCGTATCACAACGGCGCTCCGGTGCGGCTCTCGGATGTGGCGACCGTAAGCGATACGCAGGCGGACATTCGCAACTACGGTTCGCTCGACGGCAAGCCGGCGGTGACGATGTGGGTTTTCCGGCAGCCGGCGGCGAACATTATCGCGACGGTGGACCGGGTGTATAAGGAGTTGCCGATGCTGGAGGCGTCCATGCCTCCGGCAATGAAACTGGATATCGGGATGGACCGCACGACCACGATTCGAGCGTCCGTGCGCGACGTGGAGATCACGCTGGCAATTTCGGTGTGCCTGGTGGTGCTGGTCGTCTTTGTCTTTCTGCGGAATGTGCGGGCGACGCTGATTCCTAGCGTAGCGGTGCCGCTGGCCATCGTAGGCACGTTTGGCGTGATGTATCTGCTGGGATACTCGATCGACAACCTGTCGTTGATGGCGCTAACGGTTTCCACAGGATTCGTGGTGGACGACGCGATCGTGGTGATCGAGAACATCATGCGGCATATTGAAGCCGGCATGAAGCCTTATGCGGCGGCGCTGCTGGGGGCAAAGGAGATCAGCTTCACCATTGTCTCGATCAGTTTTTCGCTGATTGCGGTATTCATCCCGATTCTGCTGATGGGCGGTCTGGTGGGACGGCTCTTCCATGAGTTCGCGGTCACGATCAGCGCGGCGATCCTGATCTCGATGGTGGTCTCACTGACGACGACGCCGATGTTGTGCGCGCATTTTTTGAAGCCTCCGGAGCACGGCAAGCGCAATTCGCTGTTTGATTTGAGCGAGCGCGGCTTTGAGTTGATCAACGGCGCCTATAAGCATTCACTTGCGTGGGTGTTGCGGCACAAATTTATCGGATTGATGGCGACGCTGCTGGCCCTCGCCGCGACGGTGTATTTGTATGTGGTAATACCCAAGGGCTTTTTTCCGCAGCAGGACACCGGCAGATTGTCGGGGGGATTGCAAGCGGAGCAGGACATATCATTCGATGCGCTGAAGGCGAAGATGACGGAGTTTGCCGCGATCGTAAAGGCGGACCCGGCGGTGGGGCACGTAGTCTCGTTCGTGAGCGGGACAAATTCGGGCAGAATGTTCGTGGTACTGAAGCCGGTGAGCGAGCGCAAGATATCCGGGGATGCGGTGATCAACCGGTTGCGGCCCAAGCTGTCGCACATTCCTGGGGCGAACATGTTCCTGCAAAATTCGCAGGAGCTGCAAGTGGGAGGGCGGCAATCGAATGCGCAATACCAGTACACACTGCAGAGCGAGGACCTGAACGCGTTAGAATCGTGGGCGCCGCGACTGCTGGAGGCGCTCAAGAAGATCCCTCAATTGAAGGACGTGAACAGCGATCAGCAGAACCATGGACTTCAGCAGACCATTGTGATCGATCGTGATACGGCTTCACGGCTGGGAGTCACGGCGCAGCAAATTGACGCCGCGCTTTATGACGCTTTTGGCCAGGAGCAGATCAGCACCATTTACCAGTCGCTGAACCAATATCATGTGGTGCTGGAGGTTGCGCCCGAGTTTCAGCGCTCTCCGGACTCACTGAAGGTGGTTTACGTTCGCTCTTCGAGCGGGCAACAGGTGCCGCTTTCGAGTTTCGTGCATTTTGGGCCGAGCAATGCCGCGTTGCAGGTGAACCATCAGGGAACGTTTCCTTCGACCACGATCTCATTCAATCTGGCGACCGGCGTCTCACTCGGACAAGCAACCCAGTTGATCCAGAAGGCGGAGAGTGAGATCGGAATACCGGGGATCATACACGGCAGCTTTCAGGGAACCGCTGCCGTGTTTCAGCAATCTTTGGCGAACGAGCCGCTACTGATATTGGCGGCGGTGGTTGCAGTCTATATTGTGCTCGGAGTGCTGTATGAGAGTTTCATCCATCCCATCACCATTCTTTCGACGCTGCCGTCGGCGGGTTTAGGGGCGCTGCTGGCGCTGGAGATCACGAACACGGAACTGAGCGTAATTGCGCTGATCGGCATTATCCTGCTCATTGGCATTGTGAAGAAGAACGCGATCATGATGATCGATTTTGCTCTGGTGCAGGAGCGCGAACACGGCAAGAACTCGCAGGATTCCATCTTCGAAGCGGCGCTTTTGCGCTTCCGCCCGATTACCATGACGACTATGGCGGCGCTGCTGGGGGCGACGCCGTTGGCATTCGGCACCGGCACAGGGTCCGAGTTGCGGCATCCTCTGGGAATCGCCATTGTCGGCGGGCTGATCGTCAGCCAAATGATTACTCTGTTCACTACTCCGGTGATTTATGTGTATCTGGATGGCCTGCAGATGTGGTTGCGCCGGCGTCATGCGAGAGGAGAGGTGGTGCCGCTGCGCGCGCATTAGAATGGCCCGCTCCGCGGTCCAGGTTGTGTAGAATGCAAGCGATGGTATTCGCGGCGAACAACCCGCAGTTCCGATGGGCGGAGGTATGAGCGGAGCGTTGGTTGCGGCGCTCTTGTCGGCAGCGCTGCTGGGATTCCGGCACGGCTTCGACTACGACCACATTGCGGCCATCACTGACATTACCAGCGTGCAATCGGAGCCAAGAGCCGCCATGCGGCTTGGCTTGCTGTATGCGCTAGGACATGCGACGACGGTGGCGGTGCTGGGCACGGTCGTGATCCTGTTTCAGTTGAACCTGCCCGCCCGCATGGACCGGATCGCCGAACGATTGGTTGGGCTGACGCTGATTGCGTTGGGGCTTTATGTAATCAGTTGCCTGGTGCGGCGCAAGCACAACCATCTGGGGCTTTCGCGCGTGGCATTGGCATTGAACGGCGCGCGCTGGGTTGGATGGAAGACGCGGTCGGTCTTTCGGCCTGATATTCCGCGGCCGCAGGCATTCCGCTTTCAATATGACCGCCGGTCAGCATTTATCATCGGCATCATCCACGGATTGGGAGCAGAGACCCCGACGCAAATCGTGGTGTTTCTGCTGGCGGCGAATCTTGGCGGCATCGGTAAGGGCTTTCTCGGATTAGGGTTGTTCATCGTGGGGCTGCTGGTGATGAACACGATCATGACGGCTTCCGCCGCCGGAATTTTCCGCATCAGTTTCAACCGTCCGGCGGTGCTCACGTTTGTTATGTGTCTTACTGCCGCATATAGCCTCATTATCGGAGTGACATTTCTCGCGGGCGCTTCATCGCTGCTGCCCGCGCTGGGGGGCGGGTAGAAGCGATCCGTGACCTGCGAGACAGCCATGCGGTGACGGCAAAGCGCGAGGTCCCTCG
>JBDTLH010000145.1:0-2886 GCA_039934875.1 Acidobacteriaceae bacterium
ATTATCAATGGTTTAATCGTAAAAGGAGAAACCTTATCGCGCCGTGATCGTTTTCGCCTTATATTCTCCAAAACTCAAGAAATTTCGCGCAAACCGTTTATTCTGGTGGAGTTAGCCTCGTACTGCACCAATCTGTGTTCAATCCAGACAAGTGGCCGATTCACAACTGACTCGAACGCACGCACTGACTCGGCTTCAATCTTTCAGGTTCAGCCGAATGAATTCTGCGGAATCTTCCTGCGCCGATCCCTCCTTTGCGCGCAGCTTTCTCCACAGCACGCGTCCGCCTCCCAGTGAAATACCGGCGACGATTGCGATCACCGCAAAAATTCCGACGAGCGCCGCGACGCCCAAAATGATCTGCGCGACTTTAGCGGTGTCGGGAACATACTTCGAGCGATTGCCCATTGTCATGTTCGCTTCATAGTGAACGCGCTGCAACAACTGCTGCGCAGCATCCGCGGAAAAACTGCCCGACGCGACTGCGACCAGCGGACCTGAACGGCGCGATTGAATCGCGGCGGGATTGCTGTCGGCCAGTGCAGGCGTCCAGGCATACTGTCCTTTTCCGCGCGATGCGAAGTAGGCTTGGATGGCGCGTTCCCGATCGATTGCGATTTCCGGCGTCGGGTAATTGATGATCGTGAGCGTGCCCATGCCGTTGAGGGCGTTGTATTGCGCAGTGACGACCTCCGCGCTGCGATCGAAGCCGACAAGCGCTGCGGGAAGTACACCTCCGCTCAATGGATAAGCTTGCGGGCCGATTGCATATTGGACCGTCGAGGCTTCAAGATGCGGTAGCGGCAGATATGCAGTAAGCGTGGGCAGCACGCTTTGATTCCCCGACGGCCGCGGCAGTTGAGTCGCGAGATCTCGCAGTTCCGAGAGCGACATTGCTGTGAGGCGAGTGAACTTCGCGTCCACCAGAACGGTCCCGCTCCAGAAGAGCACGCGGCTGCCATCAAACGCGCCGCCCTGACCGATCTGCTCCGGTGCCATGTTCGGACGGCGGTAGAGTGTGAATGCGCCGAAGGCTCCAGTGGCATCACCAAACTGCATCGCCTTCAAGGTCAGATTGTCGCTATCGCGGGTATAGCTGGCCACTTCGTATCGCGTAAATCCATATTCCTGCAATGCGGCGGCATCGCCATCGTCGGCAGCTCTGGGATTTGTCGACTGCTGCGGTGTGCCGCTAATCTGCCATCCCGCAAACATTTCGGGGAGCAATGGCCGCAGTGCGGAGGGCGGAAGTGCCGCCGAGATTTTCCGCTGGCTGGCGTTCCGTGCTGCACTGCAGGTGTGCGGAAGCCAAAGCAGAAGCACAAGGACAGACGCGACGAGCAGCGTGGGAAGCGAGCGGACAACAGAGGAAGGCCGAAGCATGGTTTCGACCCTCAGACTATCACTCGGCAGAGACGAGCACCTCCTGTGGAGGCGGGAGAAAAAGTTTTAGCCGAGAAGCGCCTGCACCACCTGCGGCGCGCTGCCCAATGCAGCGTCGAGCTGGCTGGCGTCTTTGCCGCCGGCTTCCGCCATGTCCGGACGTCCACCGCCGGAGCCGCCCACCTTCTGCGCCAGCTGTGCGACGATCTTGCCGGCTTGAACGCGGCTGGTGAGGTCCTTCGTCACGCCAACGGTAAGAGCCACCTTGCCATCCTCCTGCACGCCGCCGAGGACGACTACGCCAGAGCCCAGCTTTGTCCGCAGATTATCCACCAGTGTCCGGACCTGACCGCGATCGAGCGCATCCACGCGTTGGGTCAGCACCTTCACGCCGGAAACTTCCACCGCTTCTGCCGCTGCATTGCTCACGCGTCCGGCTGCGGACTTCATTCTCACCTCGTCGAGTTCGCGCCGTAGCCGCTTCAATTCATCTTCCTGCGCAGACAATTTCTGCTGCAGCGCAGCGGCCGGAGTGCGCGCATCCGTCTTGCCTGCAATCTGTTCGGCCAGCTTGGTGACCGCGAAGCCGCGACGAAATTCCTCCAGCGCGCCTGTTCCGGTGATGGCCTCAATGCGCCGTACGCCGGAGGACACGCTGCCTTCCCCGATCAATTTCACCAGGCCGATTTCGCCCGTTGCTCCCGTGTGCGTACCGCCGCAGAGTTCGGTTGAGAAGTCGCCAATTTTGACGACGCGTACGCGGTCGCCGTACTTTTCTCCGAATAACGCCATGGCGTGATATTCGTTCACCGCGACATCGATGGGAACATCTTCCAGTGTTTCAACGCGCGTGTTGGCGAGTACATTTTTGTTGATTAGGTCTTCAACGTCCTGCAATTCTTCGTCGGCGACCTGGGTGAAATGCGAAAAGTCGAATCGCAGGCGGGCTGGATCGTTGAGCGAACCGGCCTGCTTGACGTGTGTTCCCAACGTCTCACGCAGTGCGGCCTGCAGTAGATGCGTTCCGGTGTGATTGCGAGTGGTGGCAACACGAAATTCGTTATCGACGACAGTCCGAAGCTTGTCTCCGAGGCGCAAGGGCTGCTTCGCAACCACCTGATGCGCGAAGATTCCCTGCACCGGCTTCGTGCAACCGAGAACTTCGGCGACGATTACGTTGCCATCCTGGGAATAGAGCCAGCCATGATCGCCGACCTGCCCGCCGGAGTCGGCATAGAAGCTGGTGTGGTCGAGGACGACTTCGGCTGAGTCTCCCGTTTTGATTTCGAGGGCGCCAATGCCCTCCTTTACCAGCGCCAGGACTTCGCAATCCGTAGAAACGAGTTGCCGGTAGCCTTCAAAGATCGTCTTCGGCAGTTCGCGAAAGGCCGGACTGGCCGACGCCTTTGCTCCGCCCTTCCAGGACGCGCGAGCGCGGGCCTGTTCTTCGGCGCGAGCTTGCTCAAACCCTTCCATGTCGAATGCAATCCCGGCATCGCGGGC
>JBDTLH010000146.1:0-18100 GCA_039934875.1 Acidobacteriaceae bacterium
TCGCGAGACTAATGCCTGATTTCGTGGGTGAGTTCTTTGGCAATCCTACCGGCTCGATGGTGACGATCAAATGCTTTCCCTGGGTAATGCAGGACCGGACGCTGCTGCTGGGTGATTCCGCCCATGCGATCGTTCCGTTTTTCGGTCAGGGGCTGAACTGTGCATTTGAGGACTGTACCTGCCTAATAGATATGCTTCGAGAGTACGGGCCGGCTTGGCCGAAGATATTTCACGAATTCCAGGCGGTCCGCAAACCGAATACAGACGCGATCGCGGACATGGCGCTTGACAACTTCGTTGAGATGCGAGATCGCGTGGCCGATCCGCATTTTTTATTTATGAAGAGCGTCGAATTGGCGTTAGAGTCCAAACATCCGCGCAGGTTCGTGCCGAAATATTCCATGGTGAGTTTCCATCAGGTCCCGTATGCGATCGCGCGGTCGCGGGGCAAGATCCAATCGCGAATATTAGCGGAGCTGTGTGCGTCAGCGCGTTCGATCGAGGATATCGACTTTGCGCGAGCTGGCGAGATGATCACGGCAGAGTTGACGCCGTTGGAGTACGAATAAATGCAATCTATCCAGCTTGATCGCAGCCCGGCCTGTGCCGCTGCCTTAAGCGCCGGTGATCCGCTGAAGGACTATCGGGAGCGGTTCTTTATACCCAAAGCCGACGGCGGCAGCGAGTGCGTTTACCTGAGTGGTCACTCACTCGGCCTTCAACCCCGAACAGCGCATGATTACATAAGACATGAGTTAGAGGATTGGCAGCGCTTCGGCGTGGAAGGCCACTTTAGGGCGATGAACCCCTGGGTCTCATACCACAAACTGCTGACGGAGCAGACGGCCCGCCTCATAGGAGCCGAGCCGGTCGAGGTAGTGGTAATGAACTCGCTCACGGTCAACCTTCATCTCATGATGGTCTCGTTTTACCGGCCGAGCGCACAGCGGCACAAGATACTGATCGAGGGTGGGGCGTTTCCCTCCGACCAGTATGCGGTCAAATCACAGATCCGGTTTCACGGTTTCGATCCGGCATCTTCTTTGCTTGAATTAAAGCCGCGTCCGGGCGAAAGCTGGCTACGTGAAGAAGATATCCTGCAAACGATCGAAGAAGAGGGTAATACGATTGCGCTGGTTCTGTTAGGAGGCGTTAATTACGCTACCGGTCAGGCATTTGATATCGCCAGCATCGCCAAGGCGGGACACGCAAAGGGTTGCATGGTCGGCTCGGACCTTGCCCACGCTGTGGGCAATCTGGAACTTAAGCTGCACGATTCCGGTGTCGATTTTGCGGTGTGGTGCAGCTACAAGTACCTCAACGGGGGCCCCGGTTGCGTTGGCGGTTGCTTCGTCCACCAGAGACATGCGCGAGATTTTACGTTGCCGCGGTTCGCGGGCTGGTGGGGCCACAATGAGCAGCAACGCTTTCTCATGGCGCCAGAGTTTGATCCGCTCGTGGGCGCGGAGGGATGGCAGTTGAGCAATGCACCAGTATTCTCAATGGCGGGGCTGCGAGCATCGATGAATATCTTCGATGAGGTTGGAATGGCTCGTTTGCGGAGCAAGAGCGTGGAGCTGACGCATTATCTGGAGTTTCTTCTGTTACCGTACGCTGGCGAAAAATTCCGGGTGATTACTCCGGCTGAACCCCTGAGCCGCGGCGCACAATTATCTGTTCGTCTGCTACGAGACGGGCGGAGTGTTTGTGAGCGGCTGATACACCAGGGGATTATCTGCGATTGGCGAGAGCCTGACGTGCTCAGAATTGCGCCGGTACCTCTATACAATACTTTCTCCGATGTCTTTCGGTTCGTGGAAGTATTTGCCGGGCTGTTAACCTGACGCGAATTCGCAGGCGGTTACATCACCGAGAGCGCCAGATGACTCTCAATGTTTAACCAAGTGAGGGTCGCGCGGGATGGACATCTTCAAACACATTGCGCTTGACGGCATTCTTATCGCCGTCATCGCCCACGGACTGATTGGGCTGTCGCTGGTATGGGACAAGGTGCTGCTCAAAAGGCCGGGCACCCAGAACCTGTTTTCCTATGTATTCTGGCTGGGCGCGATCAGCATCTTCGGATTAATCCTAATTCCGTTCGGCTTTAAGTTTCCAGGTTTTAAGCTGGCCGGACTGGGATTTATTGCGGGACTGCTGGATTTGTTTGCTTCCTATTTCTACTATTCAGCGTTGAAGGCGGGAGAAGCTTCAGAGGAACTCGCGGTAATGGGCGGATTTGCCCCCATCGCCACCGCGCTCATCTCGATACCATTGCTGAGTTCGTCCATCGGCGGAGACTTGCTGGGCTTCGCGCTGATGACCGCCGGTGGCTTCGTGATGTTCGCGGCGGAAAAGCAGCCGCTCAAAAAGATGGTGCCGCGAATAGTCCTCGCAGCCGGCGGGTTCGGAATCATGAGCGTCCTGCAAAAGATCGTCTTCAATCATGCGACATTTGTAAGCGGGTATGTTTTCTTCACTATCGGAACAACTGTCGGGGCATTACTGATGCTGGTGCCCCCGTCATGGCGGCGCCAGATATTCGAGCACTCTGAAGAAGCGCCGCCCAGCAGCAAATTCTGGTATATGGTGAACCGGTTTGTGGCGGGAGTCGGCTCATTTCTGGTGGTCTTCGCGCTCACGAAAGCGTCACCATCACTCGTCTCAGCGATATCAGGCGTCCGCTATGTGATTATTTTTGTACTTGCCTATGCGATTACAGTGTGGAAGCCGGAGTGGTTTCGAGAAGATTTCACCAAACGGACGCTGGTGTTCAAGGTAATCGCCACGAGTTTAATTGTCGCAGGGCTGATTCTGGCGGGGCTGCATGGCAGCGGCACGGGCGGCGGACCTTAATGAGCATGGCTGTCAGATCGTCAGCAAGTAGATGCCCACCGCGACCAGAGCCACCCCGCTCCAACGCCGCCATCCTACGTCTTCGTGCAGGTACCATTCCGCTATCGCGGTCTTCAAGATGTAGCCAATGGCAGTGGCAGGGACGGCGAAGCTCAACGATGCGACGGAGAGCAAGGCCAAAAATGCGATGAAAGAAACCGCGTTGGCAGCGACTCCAGCCATCACCATGCGATGAGTGAAGATGTACCGCGGCACATGGGAGAGGCCAAGAAGCACCTCGCCATCAATCTCGTCGTCCCTGGACATGCCTTTGGCGCTTAAGACGTCTCCCAGGGTGGAAGACAGCACGCAGGCGAAGACGAAGGCCCACTTCATTGGGCGGCCCCCTGGGGCTTTGGAGTAGTGCGCGGCGGAGTGTTGTAAACCAGCATGGAACCGAAGGTAATCAGCAGGATCCCCGCCCATCGCCCTACGGAAATGTATTCGTGCAGCAGGTATTTGCTAAGCAGCGCGGTCAAAACATATCCACTGGCGGTGACCGGCAACACGTAGCTGAGGTCAGCCCAGGTGAACATGGTGAGCTGCGCGCCCATCCAGACGGCAAGGAGCGCGACTCCAGACAAGAAGTAGGGGTTGGCGAGAAGGGCTGCTGTGTAGCTAAGGAATGAGGTGGTAAAGAAATTCGGCATCTGGTTCATGCCATCCGCCAGCAAAAAATTGCCGAACGTATTGCTGAGCACGACCAGCAGGATAAAGATGCGGTTGAGATTAGCGCGAGCGGAGAGGTTCAAAGCACAGTACCTTTTGAACAGATGAATTCGTCAGGGAGCCGGGTTTGTTGCAGCAAAGGTAATTTGTCCGCTGATGCAAGATGCCCATCCGCCGTGCACGGCCGATGGGCAATTGGATGCGAATTGTAAGGGGCCGGAGGCTATTTCTGCCGCCTCGGAGCGGCATTCTTCACGGATTCCGGCGCGTCGAACTTCTTAAAGTTCTCGGCGAATTTAGCGGAAAGCGCGTCAGCCGCCTGGTCGTATGCCGCTTTATCCCGCCACGCATTTCGCGGGCTGAGGACTTCCTTGGGTACTCCGGGGCAGGAGGTGGGGATACTGAATCCGAAGGCCGGTTCGATCTCATAGTCGGCCTTGAGCAGGTCACCGTTGAGCAGAGCGGTAATCATGGCTCGAGTATATTTCAGGCTGAATCGATTGCCGACGCCATAGCCGCCGCCGGTCCATCCGGTGTTGACCAGCCAGCACTGGGCATCGTGATGTTGGAGGCGGTCGCGCAGCATCTCGGCATAGACTTTGGGCGGAAGCGGCATAAAAGGAGCGCCAAAGCAGGTGGAAAAGTTCGGTTGTGGCTCTGTCACTCCGGTCTCGGTACCCGCGAGTTTGGCGGTGTATCCGGACATGAAATGATACTGCGCCTGCTCAAGGTTAAGCCGTGAGATAGGCGGTAGGACGCCGAAAGCATCGGCGGTGAGAAAGATAACGTTCTTGGGATGTCCTCCAACGCCCGGGATAACGGCGTTCTCAATGAAATCCACGGGGTAGGCGCCGCGGGTATTTTCGGTGCGCGACTGGTCGTTATAATCGGGTTCGCCGGTCTTGGCGTCGAGGGTCAGGTTTTCAAGCACGCAGCCGAAGCGAATGGCGTTGAATATCTGGGGCTCGTTCTCCTTCGAGAGCTTGATCATTTTGGCGTAGCAGCCGCCCTCGAAGTTGAAGATGCCGTCCTTCGACCAGCCGTGCTCGTCATCCCCGATCAGGCCGCGGTTGGGGTCTGCGGAGAGCGTTGTCTTGCCGGTGCCGGAGAGGCCGAAGAACAAGGCAGTAACCTTGTCTTGGCCCATGTTGGCGGAGCAGTGCATGGGGAAGACATCGCGCTGCGGCAGCAGGAAGTTCATGATGCCGAAGATGCATTTCTTGAGCTCACCCGCATATTTCGTACCGCCCAGAATGACCAGCTTGTGGGTAAAATTGACGATCACAAAGGCCTCGCTGCGGGTGCCATCGCGCTGCGGGTCAGCCTTGAATTCCGGTGCCGAGAGGACGGTGAACTGCGGGGTGAAGCTGGCGAGTCCCGCCTCCGCGGGGCGCACGAAGAGCTGCTTCACAAACAAATTGTGCCAGGCGTATTGGTTGAAGAAACGGACCGGAAGTTGATAGGTGGGATCCGCGCCGCAGAACAGGTCTTGCACGAAAAGCTGGTCGCGCTGCTTAAGGTAATCGAGTACGCGTTCATAAAGCGCATCGAACTTGGCGGCGTCGAAGGGCTGGTTTACTCCGCCCCAAGCGATCTTATCGGCGGTGATTGAATCTTTGACGACGAATTTATCTTTGGGGGTGCGCCCGGTGTAGGGGCTGGTGTAGCCGGCGATGGCTCCGTTGGCGGCCAGAGTGACTTCATGGCGCTCAATGGCGCGTTGTACGAGAGCGGGTACCGAGAGGTTTTGAGAGACATTCTTGGCGGCCAAAAGTGTGTCGAGCTCAAACGCTGCGGGGGCGACGGACATGGGTAGGACTCCTTATAAAAGCAAACTATTAATTCTATCGGAAAGGAAAAGGAAATAAAAATCTCTCGGGGGCTGGCACTGGTGTGGGTCTGCGAAAATCGCGACGGCCCATCCTGCTACACTCCTTGACATGCGATTCAAAGCTTGTCTGCTGGCCGTGCTTGCAGTGGCGACGCTCAGCGCCCAAACCTCACCCATCAGTGTCGGTGCGGATCCCGCGCCGGATAGAGCGCATCCGGCGACCGCAACCGAGATGACGGTCCCGTCGCATGGCCAGAAGTTGTTTGGGATTTTTTATGCCGCTGCGGGTGCGGGCAATCATCCCACTGTTGTGCTGCTGCACGGCTTTCCCGGATATGAGCAAAATCTGGATCTCGCGCAGGCCATTCGCCGCGCCGGGTGGAATGTTCTCGCATTGCACTATAGAGGGTCGTGGGGAGTGGGCGGGATGTTCTCGCTTGCCCATGCGATGGAAGATGCCGATGCGATGGTCGCCTTTGCCCGCTCGCCGGCCGCTGCAAGCAAGTATCACATCGACCGGGACCGGATCGTGGTCATCGGACACAGCATGGGAGGCTATATCGCGGCGTCCGCAACCGCGCATGAGCCCGCAGTGCGGGGCACGGTGATGATCGGCACATGGGACATTACCGCGCCTGCGCGTGGTGCGGCTGGGCTGTCGCGCCAGGAGCTGGTTAGAAAAGTTGAGACTGCAAGAGACCGCGCCGTGCCTGCGGACTTTTTGCCTCTTCAAGGTATAGACGCTCACAGCCTCGCGCTTGAGATCGTGGAGCATCGCGATTCCTGGGACCTCATAAAGTTTGCACCGGGAATCGCCGCCCGCCCCGTACTGCTGCTCACTGCCGACGATGAGAGTGATCCCGGCTCAGCTCGTCTGGAGCAGGCGCTCAAGAACGGCGGCAACACCCATGTGCGGAAGATATACACCGTGACGGACCATAGCTTTTCCGGCCGTCGCATCTATCTGCAATCGCTCGTTCTCAACTGGCTAGCCGCACTACCGAGTGTGCCGGCAAATTAGGGAATCGCCATGATTCGCCGAGCCAGGGGCAAAGCACTCATTGCGAAAGCTCCTCGACGGCCAGCACAGGGCGGTGCGGCGGGACACCACGGAGCCATATGATTTCTTCGTGGCATGCGAGTACAGGCCATTGCGCGCGCGCTTCGCGTGTGAGCTTGAGGGACTGAAGGTGTTCCTTGACTTTCTTGGAAGCGCGGGAATGAGCGGCATGGAAGCGGTCTCCGGGACGCCAATTGCGCAGGGTCAGGGAGAGGGGCGGCGCGGCTTCGCCGGGGATGATGGAAGAAATTCGCAGGGCCACAGCTCCGGCGGCTAGGGTCAGCGGTGTGCCGTCAAACATGGCGTGTGCTTCATAAGACCGGATGGAGGTGGACTCGCTCTCGCCGCGCCGGATTTGCAGTTCGCGGTGCAAGCGGCGGACACGAATGCCATTTCCAAGTTCCATCCATTTATCGCTCTTGGCGGAGGAAGACGCAAGCCCGAGGATGCGCTCGGTGTCCGCCAGAGACAGCGCTCCCACGGGATGTAGGGCCGCGCGTACCAATCGCCGTTGTAGGGCCAGCGGATGCCGCGACAAGGCCTCGAGGGAGAGCGCAAGCGATGCGGGCTGAAAAGCCGACGAGGAGCGGCCGCCACCCCGCACCGGCGCTCCGGGAAGCAGCAGAAAGGGAAGCGCGCGCTCGGTCTCCTGTTGCAACCAGGTCTCTTCCGCGCGCATGATCTCGGCCGTTTGCGCCAGTGCGGAATCCGCCTCTGGATTGAACTCGCGCAGCATCGGCATGAGTTGATGGCGAACACGATTGCGGGTATGGACGAGTTCGGCATTGCTGGAATCTGTGATCCAAGGCTGAGAGAGGGAGCGGAGATGCTGCTCGATTTCAGTGCGCGGGGCGAAGAGCAGCGGGCGAATAATATATCCGTTCGCGCGCTGGTACAGCGGATGAATGCCGCTCAGACCCCGCGGGCCCGCGCCGCGCAGCAACTTCATCATCACCGTCTCCGCCTGGTCGGTTTGTGTGTGCCCGGTGGCGACCTTATGCAATCCACTTTCTTGCAGCAGCGAATCGAACCACGAATACCGCAGGTTGCGGGCCGCGGTTTCAATGCTTTGGCGATGCAGTGCGGCGTGGGCGCGCACGTCGCCTGTTCCCCGGTAAAAGGGACAACCCAAGCTAGCCGCGAGCTCCGCGACAAAACATGCGTCGTCGGCTGACTCCGGCCTGAGCTGATGGTCGAAGTGCACCATCGAGAGGGCGAATCCTATGTCGTTGCGCAACTCGCAGAGCAGGCGGAAGAGGCACACGGAATCCGCGCCTCCGGAGACGGCGGCCCCGATCCGGTCTCCCGGAGAGATAAGCTGATGGCGCGCAATAAACTGGCGAATGCGATCGAGCACATTGGAATCTTAATGCCGCGCCCTTATACTCGTCATTCTGTGAAGGTAATTGCAATCATTCCCGCTGCTGGATTGGGGACGCGAATGGCGGGCTCCCGGTCGAAGCAGTTTCTCTCGCTGGGCGGCGAGCCGGTGCTCATGCAAACCGTCAAGCGGCTGTTGGGGGTTGAACGCGTGACCTCGGCGATAATCGCGCTGCGCGCGAGTGAGATGGAGACGGTGGAGGAATGGCTGCGCGCTGCCGGATTGGCGGGACGCGTGCAATTGGTGGAGGGCGGCGAGCGACGTCAGGACTCCGTGGCTAATGCATTGCAAGTCACTCGCGCCGACCCCGAGGACATTGTGTTGGTGCATGACGCGGTGCGTCCGCTGGTACAGCGTCAGAGTATTGAAGCGTGTATCGCCGCGGTTGAGCTTCATGGCGCGGCCATCGTTGGCTTGCCCGCCGTGGACACGGTAAAGCAGGTGGAGCGCACCGCGGATGGGGCGCTCATCAGCTCGACTATTCCGCGCGAGCGCGTGGTCATGGCACAGACCCCGCAAGGCTTCCGCCATCGCATTTTGCAGGATGCCATCAACCAGGCCATGGCGGATGGATTTCTCGGCACTGACGAGGCATCGGTGGTCGAGCGCGCGGGATATGACGTGGCCGTGGTAATGGGAGCGCGGGAAAATTTCAAAATTACGAATGCGGGCGATCTGGAACTGGCGGAGTACTATCTCGCGCGACAAAAGGGAGACTGATCAAAGATGAAGCCTGGCAGCCGTCAACGGTCAGCTTGTGCAATTGGGGATTTCAAATTGCCAGGCTGATAGCTGTAAGCTGAGAACTAACGATGATACGCATTGGTTTTGGTTGGGATTCGCACGAGTTTAAGCCCGGGGTGCCGTGCATGATTGGCGGCGTAATGCTGCAACATGACAGCGGGTTGCAAGGACATTCAGATGGCGACGTGCTGTTGCATGCGTTGACCGATGCGCTGCTGGGCGCAATCGCGGCGGGAGACATCGGCAGCTTCTTTCCGCCCAACGATTCCAAATGGAAAGGAGCGGATTCGAAGCTCTTCGTACGACACGCGCTCCAACAGGTGTGCGAGCGCGGCTACCACGTGGTTAATGTGGACTCTACGCTGATCCTGGCTGCGCCCAAGATTGGTCCGGTGGCGGCACAATTGCAGCGCAGCGTGGCCGAGTTGCTGGGCATCGCGGCGGATCGCGTGGGTATCAAGGCGAAGACTCCGGAGGGCATGGGCACGGACAACGCCGCGATCGCCCACGTCGCTGTGTTGCTGGAGAAGGAAGAGTTTGCGGCAGATGCGGACGTCCTGCTTACGAACATCGCCGCGCCCGAGTAGTGAGCCCCAGGGCTAACCGCAGATTGCGGCGGACGGACGCGGACCAAGACTTTAAAGGCAAGAAACAAGGCCCAGTCAAAGCTGGGACCATCGTCTGACACCGATCGAAGAGGTTCACAGCAGGGGTTTTGCATTTCGCCGATTCATCCGCGTACATCCGCGAAATCCGCGGTTGCTTTGTTCGTCACTCGCGAGAATCCGCAGTCACCTGTGCCGCCTGGGTAACGGAGACTTTAGTTACGGAAGTGCTGAAAATATGTGTTCGCAACCGCTTTTTGTGATTGCGAAGAGTGAGGGAAGTATTTACTATTCAGCCACTCCCCGATGCCAATCACAGGTGACGAGTTAGCTATGAACATAGGCGAGACAATCCGTAATTTCCGGCTGCAGAAGAACATGTCGCAGGGCGATATCGAAAAACGTACCGGTCTTCTACGCTGCTACCTATCGCGCGTCGAGAACGGACACACCGTCCCCTCGCTCGACACTCTGGCGAAGATCGCGCAATCCATGGAGCTTCCACTGGCGCGCTTCTTTAGCGAGAGCGGGGGAGAACAAGCGGTGGATCGCGAGGTGCCGCAGCTTAGCCACGACATGGTGCAGTTCTTATCGCAGATCAAGCGCTATTCGACTGGGCTAAACGATTCCGACCGTAAGATGCTGCTGACCATGGTGAAACGCTTCGCGGCGAATGCGGGCGGAAAGTAAAGGCCCACCCAGATGGACGGTGCCAATACGGTGGCGAAGCTCTTCAAAAAAACACGGCACTTCTCTTTCGATAAGCTATACCGCGCTGGCCCTGGTCAGCTCATTCAGCGCAATTACCGCGAGTTCCAGCCGATCTCTCGCGCCGGTCTTGCCGAAGATGCTCTGCATGTGCCGCTTCACCGTGTTCTCGCTGATTGAGAGGGTATCGGCGATGTCTTTGTTTTTCATCCCTCGCGCCACCGCATAGGCGATCTGTTTTTCACGGTCAGAGAGGCGGGTGAGCGATGCGGCGGGCTCCGGCGGGCGCGTCTCCTGTGCCATGCTGCTTAAGACTTGGCGGGCGATATCGTCGGAGAAGGCGAGTTCGCCCTGGGCGACGTGGCGAACGGCCTCGAAGAGACGTTGTGGGCCATCACTCTTCATCACCAGACCGCGTGCGCCCAGGCGGACCACCTGCACAAAATCTCCCTGGTTTTCTGAACCGGTAAGCACGACACTGGCGACTCGGTTGCCGGCGCGGTCGAGGGTGCGCAGAACATCGAAGCCGTCGAAGGTGGGCATGAACAAGTCCAGCACCAGAACATCGGGCGAGTGGCGCTTTACCAACTCAAGCGCCTCCTGGCCATTGGAGGCGGTCCCATCCACCGCGAAATCGGTCTGGGTCGCCAGCAGCGCGGAAAGTGATTCGCGTAAAACAGCATGATCGTCGGCGATCACGATGCGTATTTTGCCATTGTTCGAGGCGGCGGCTGAGGTTAAATTGTTCTCGGGGTCAGACATACCACTAGCTTAGATGCCTTAATCCCTTTGAGAGCTGGATTTCGAGAGTAGATAATCCTTAAATTTAGCTCGAATCTCAAAGGAGGTGTACGCAAATAGTACACAGATCAATGTTGTATCCTGCTCCCTTGCGTCGGAAATGCATTTTTGCGCATCTTTTTCGATTGGATTTCGACAGAAATGGCGGGGTAAAGAACTGAATGCAAGATCAAGAAGCGGGGGAAAAGAGGCTGGGCCGCGCCCGCCTGGCATACGAAAACCGCACCTTTGTCAATGGGCCGGAGGGGCGTATTTTACGCATCAATGCCGAATATCTGGAGCCGCTGGCGCGCTTCCGGCGGGAGAGGATTCAGGATACCGTGGTGTTTTTCGGTTCAGCCCGATTCATCAACCTGGAGAGTGCGCAGCACGGGCTGGAGGAAGCCGAAAGAACCCCTGCCAACGGGGATAGCCCAGTCAAGTTGTTGGACAATACCGGCGCGGCGAGGTTGGCCCCCGTCGAGGAGCAGCCAGGGACCCATACAGACGGCGATCTGCGAACCAAGCGGGCGCGGGCGGCAGTCGAAATGGCGCAGTTTTATGAGGATGCCAGGCGCCTGGCTTATCTGCTTACCGAGTGGGCAATGGGAATCAAATCAAAGAGGGCGCGGTTTGTGGTCACCTCGGGCGGCGGCCCGGGCATCATGGAGGCGGCCAACCGAGGCGCATCTGAGGCGGGCGGAAAGACGATCGGATTGAACATAAAACTGCCCTTCGAGCAGTTTCCTAACCGGTGGGTCACGCCCGCACTGAACTTCGAGTTTCACTACTTCTTTATGCGCAAATACTGGTTCGCCTACCTGGCGAAGGCGTTAGTAGTGTTTCCCGGAGGCTTCGGAACCATCGATGAGGCGTTTGAAATTCTCACCCTTACGCAGACTCGTAAGCTGGCGAAGAACATGCGCGTAATCATCTACGGGCGCAAATATTGGGACCGAATCCTCAATTTTGAAGCCATGGTTGATTCAGGCACAATCGCTCCCAAGGACCTCAACCTCTTCAGTTACGCGGACACGCCGGAGGAGGCTCTTGAACTTCTGAAGAAGCACTTGAGCGAGCACTTGAATACTCAGTCTCCTCGCACTCTGCGGCCTGAAGGGCATTTGGAACATGATAGTGAGACCACGAACAAGGACAAAACTCCAGAAATTGCGGAGACGAATTGAAGGTGCTTGCAGCGGCCGGTCGCGAGTGTGTGATGACTGGCCGCTGGCGCCTGGTCGCTTTCTTATGCCAGTGTGATGAGCAGATTCCGGTGTCGCGCAGCCTTTTTTATGCCGCATGGAGCTTCTTGCCCTCGTCCAGCTCCTGCTGCTTCTGCTCAACATCCACCTCCGTCTCTCTGATTTCGAGACGCGTTTCTTTGATGTCGAGCCGCAGGCGCCCGAAGATGCTGATGTACTGGTTAGCGACCCAGACCAGCGCGAACAGCGAAATGAGATAACCGCGCCAATCGCTGAACAGGAGTTTGTAGCGCGTAATCAGCAGGAAAAACGCGGCAACGTAGTGGCTGAAGCAATATTCGCAGGTGAAGAGATAGAAGAATTTTCGCTGCGCCGCCCTGGGTGCCTGCTTGCTCTTTCTGGCACAGTATTCACGGGGCTCGCGAAACACCTCTTCATGGGTGACGGTCCAGGCAATGCAAGCGACCGGAATCGCCAGGGTAAATAATACGACCAACTGCAACCCGATGTGCGAGAGTGTGAACTGGTCGAGCATGTTGGTTAGATGCGCCGAGGAGGCCGACGACGAAGGGCTTCAAGGCTAAGTGGTCACGGGCTAGGGCTGTAGCTCGTCAATCGTGACCACGCGACAGTAACTATGATTCGCTACTACATTACGAGCCGGGAGACGCTCGGGGGCGCCGATGCGCTGCTGCGTGAGGTGAGGCGGGCGTGTGCTGCGGGGGTGGACTGGATCCAGTTGCGCGAGAAGCAGATCGCGGCGCGGGAGCTTGAACTACTCGCCTCGCGACTTCTAAAGCAAATGGGGGAGTTCACTCCCAGACCGAAGCTGTTGCTCCACTCCCGAGCCGATGTGGCGCTCGCGGTTGGCGCAGACGGCATCCATCTGGGGTCCGGCGCGCAGGCGCTATCCGCGGCGGAGGTGCGCGCGGTGTGGCCGGCGGCGTTGATTGGCGTGTCCTGCCACACGCGTCAGCAAGTGGCGCTGGCGGAAGCGCAGGGCGCTGATTTTGCCGTCTTCGGCCCGGTGTTTGAAAAGGCAGGGGTGCGGAACCCGCACGGGCTGGAGCTGCTGCGCGAGGTCTGCCATCGCAGCGATGCGGCTCGTCCTCCCATGCCGGTGTTGGCGTTGGGCGGAGTGACTGCGGAAAACACAGCGCTATGTATTGACGCGGGAGCCGCCGGAATCGCAGGTATTCGTCTTTTTCAGGGGCAATGGCAGGTTTAGCAGGAACAACGAACAAGTACCAACTACAATCAACTTGTGTCCTCCTCCACACCCACCCTGCGCGTGCGTACTACCGCCGGGCGGCGCTCAGTGGCCGCCATTGCTAAGCCTGAAATACTGCGCACCCCGGAGCTTAACGGCTTTGATTGGCTGGTGCACGGCTTCAGCACCCGCCCGCACGGGCATTCGACAGCCTACAGCGGCGATTCTGGCCGAGAGGAGCTGAATCTTGGATTTACCTCTTCCGACCGCAAAGCCAATGTGCAGAAGAATCGCGCCGCCTTCCTGCACGCCCTGCTGGGCAGCAAAGCCCCAGCCGAGTTGGTTACCATTTCGCAGATGCATTCCGACGTCATTCACGTGGTCACGGGATCGCCGAAAGCGCCCTTAGCGGGGGATGGCATGATCACGCGTATCCCGGGGCTGCTGCTGGGGATCCAGACCGCCGACTGCGTTCCCGTTCTGGTCGCTGCCCCGGCCGGCGAAAGACCGGCCGTCGCCGCCTTCCATGCCGGGTGGCGCGGCACGGTCATGCGCATCGTTGAGAAAGGCGTGGGAACCATGCGCATGACCTTCGATTGCGATCCGCAGACCATGCAAGCTTTAATCGGCCCCTGTATCCACCAGTGCTGCTATGCGGTAGGCGAAGAGGTGGAAGAGGAGTTCCGTTCGCAGTTCAGGTACGCCGACGCGCTGTTCCGCGAGATCTATGACAAGGATCCTATCAAAGACAAATATCCTTTGCTGTTTATGACCGCCCGCGCGCCGGGCCACTTCAACATCAACTGCAGCACTCACCTCGATCTGGTGGAGGCCAACCGCCGCCAACTGCTCGACGCTGGAATTCCCGCCGGGAACGTTCACACCGTTGGCGACTGTACTTGCTGCAACCGTGACTACCTGTGGTCACATCGCGGCGAGTCTGGATTTGCCGGACGCATGATGGCGGTGATCGGCATCCGATGACCCTGCTTTGCGCGAATTCGGACTTGCGCGAGTCCGATTTGCACCAGCACTGTCTAAGGAGTAGCATCTGATTCGTTTGGAACACAGACGCCATCTCCTGAAGAGAGGCGTACTGGAGGGAAAATGAGCGTTACCACTATCTCCTCGCGTCACAACGCAGCCACCCCTGGGCCGGTTGACAATTCTAAGACAAAGGTCACTACCGGCACGATCCACGACAAGAAGCTGCACGGCGAACCAATCACCTGCCTGACCGCATACGACTACATGACTGCGCGGCTGGTGGATCAAGCCGGGATCGACATGGTTTTGGTCGGCGACTCGCTGGCGCAGGTCGTGCTTGGTTATGAGAACACCTTGCCGGTCACCATGGAGGAGATGCTGCACCATACCCGCGCCGTTCGCCGTGCCGTGCATCGTTCCATGCTTATCGCTGACATGCCGTATTCCTCCTACCAGATTGACGATAAGGAGGCGGTGCATAATGCGGCGCGCTTCCTCAAGGAGGCCGGCGCCGAGGCGGTGAAGCTCGAAGGCGGTGCCAAACGCGCCGATCTCATCAGCCGCTTAATCGACGCCGATATCCCCGTGATGGGACACATCGGTCTTACTCCCCAGTCAGTGCATAGCATGGGCGGTTACAAGGTCCAGGGCAAGACGCTGGGCGCGATCGAAAAGCTGATGAAAGACGCAGTGGCGCTCGACCGCGCAGGCGTGTTTGCGCTGGTGCTCGAAGGGGTGCCGCGCGAGGTCGCTGCCATGATCACCGCAGAGGTGGGTGCGCCCACGATAGGCATCGGCGCCGGCCCGGAGTGCGACGGACAAGTGCTGGTCTTCCACGACTTGTTCAACCTGACGTTTTCACCCGCCGCGAAGTTCGTGCGGCGCTACGCTGACGCCGCGGCGCTGATGCGCGAAGGAATTGAGCATTTCAAGCAGGATGTGGAGACCCGGCAATATCCCTCGGACGAAGAGAGCTATCATCTTCCGCGAGAGACGGCGGTCGCCTTGGATGCGGTATCCGCGCGCAAACGCCGCTGATGCAGATACTCACGACCGTCCGTGACATCCGGGCCTTCTCTCGCGCCCAGAGACAGGATGGCAAGACCATTGCATTCGTTCCGACCATGGGCGCGCTGCATGAAGGGCATCTCTCGCTGGTGCGGCTCGCAGAACGGGCGGCAGACGTGGTGATTGTCTCCATCTTCGTCAATCCGACGCAGTTCGGGCCACAGGAAGATCTATCTCGGTATCCCCGGCCGTTTGCACGCGATCACAAACTTCTGGAAGCGGAAGGAGTGGATGCGCTGTTCTTCCCCAGCGTGGAGGAGATGTATCCCGCTGGCGCGAAGACTTTCGTCAGCGTCGAGGGATTGAGTGAACGGCTCGATGGGAGTTCCCGACCCGGGCACTTTCGCGGAGTTGCGACTATCATCGCCAAGTTTTTTCACGCTATGGAACCAGACATCGCCATCTTCGGACAGAAGGACGCAGCGCAGCACGCGGTGATTCGCCGCATGGTGCGCGACCTCGGTATTGCTGTCGATGTGCGCATCGGTCCCATTGTGCGCGAAGCTGATGGACTCGCGCTCAGCTCGCGTAATGTATATCTCGATTCCGAGCAACGACAACAGGCGCTGGTGCTGCATCGCGCGCTTACTCGGGCCCGCCAGCTCGCTAAGGGTGGTATCAAGCAATCGGTGGGGTTGATCGCGGCGGCGCATCAGGAGTTCGCGTCAGAACCGGCGGCGCGAGTGGATTATGTCGCCATCGTCGATCCCGAAGAACTTGCTCCGGTCGCAGATGTGACGCGCGGTGCGCTGATCGCGGTAGCGGCATGGATAGGATCAACGCGGCTGATCGACAATATCGTACTGGACGCGGAATGACGCGCTACGCTCCCGGGACGGTCTCGGCTTTTACCGCGGCTTCGTCCTGTTTCGCCTTTTTCTTTTTTGAAGACTCCTGCTTGAGCAACTCTTCCGATCGCACGACCTCATCTTTGGTCCAGAGAATGCGATTGCAGGAATCGCACGGGACGATCTCAATCCCATTCAGCACCTGGTTCCAGGTTTGCGGGCGGATAGACACCTGGCACGCGGTGCAGCGCGAGTCGCGGGCGAGGGCGACCCCGAATTGCCGCGCTTTGGCAACGCGATCGTAGTGGATGAGCCAATTCTCAGCGCTTTCGGCGATGCCGGTACGCAGTTCGGCGCGTTCGGCATAAAATCTTTCGAGCTCTTTCCTGTCCAGTTCGGTGATATCGTGAGCGGCGCGTTTTTCCTCCTCCACGCGCTTGCCCTCCGCATCAAATTCCGATTTCGCGAGCTTGATCTTGGGCGCCAGCGTTTCGGCGGATTCCATGCCCTCAATGATCTTATCTTCCATGCTGGAGATGTCTTTTTCGGCGAAAGCAATTTCATGAAGCAGTGCCTTGTATTGTTCGTTGGTCTTGACGCTCGAGGACTGCGAACGCAACCTAGCAATCTTGTCCTGGGTGCTCTGGATGTCGAGCTCGTGTTTGCGCCGCTCGGTATCTATCGTCTTGGCCTGCGTCTGCCAGGCCTCCAACTTGGCTTTCGAAGTTGCTAGTTGTGATTCGATGAGCGAAATGCGCTTGGGCAACGCGGAAATTTCGGAGTTCAGGCGGGAGATTTCACGATCGATACGATCAAGATCGATGAGTCGCTGAAGTGCGGCATCAGTGGGCATTGGACAAGCCCATCATAACATCGCGGACAGCGGGCGGGTGCGCCCTGACGGCACCGAATTGCCGTTGTGAGTCCCTGGCGATTGTGCCTTTTGACCAAGCAACACAGGCTGAGGACGCGCCGTGTTCACCATCGAGCTATTTCCCGTACCCGCTCCTGTTCCCGCTCCCGCTCCAAAGTGACGCTGTGGCGCAGCCAGGGGCTGAGGGTTGACGGTGATCACCAGCGCTTTGCAAACGGTTTTGCTTACGCAGCGATAAGTATGCGCGGTGCTAGCGTCGAAATACACTGCGTCCCCCGGGTCGAGGCGGTCTGAAATCTCAGCGTGATAAATTTCCAGTTGGCCGTCGAGCACATAGATGAACTCGAAGCCGGGGTGCATGTGGGAGCGTAGGTCGGAGGCATTCTTGCCGGGCTGGAATTCGGCCAGATAAGGATCGAGTTGGCGGTCCGGAACTTGATAACCCAGGCTCTCGAAGAGATACGAGGGATCGGGAACCCCACTCTCCGGCAGGCGCAGTCGTTCCTGGACGCGGTGGACATGGAAGAGGGAGCGTGGCTCGGAATCAAAGAAATAAGACAAGTCCTTGCTGAATACCATAGCGATGCGGGCCAGGTTGCGCAGAGTGGGAACGACGCGTCCGGTTTCGAGCTGGGAGAGAAAGCTGGCGCTGAGACCGGTGTGTTTGCCGAGTTCGACCAGACCCATCGACTTTTTCAGGCGAAGACGCTTGATACGCTGCCCTATGTGTTTCTCCTGGATGAAGGCGTCCGCAGACGAAACCTCCTGGGAATCGACATTACGTTTGCGGGACATGATTTCATTCCTTAGTGGGTTGGTGTGGCCGATAGGGAGTGAGGTGACTCACCATTATCCGAATGAAGTACGGTTGCAGGCGCGAACTAGATTGCAGAATGTTTGGATTGCATGAAAGAATCGCGAGTTGCTCGAAAGTTGCCCAATTCTGGAACAATCAGTCCTGCGGCGTCTTCGGAGTTGCGGCGGTGGCGAGTTCGTGGAGCAGCCCATCGGGGATGTCTGCTGTGAGCACCGCTTTATTCCCGCTCTGTTTGAGAGAGACTGAATTCACGATCTGCGCTGCGGGATCGTCCTGCTCTTTTCCCTGCCGACCGATGGCGCGCGCCATCGTCAACGCAGATTGCATTCGACCCAGCAGTGCCGCGGCCTGACTTTCTGAGGTGGTGAGCGCGGCCAAACGTATCTGCAGCGCGCCGGTATAACGTAAAGAGCCGACCAGGATGGCCCCGGACGGCAGTCCCAGATCGACATAGTTGTTGCCGACGGTAATGCCGGAG
>JBDTLH010000147.1:0-7905 GCA_039934875.1 Acidobacteriaceae bacterium
AATGGCGAGAGCGACGGACTGCGCAGGCACAACAGTGATTCCCGCCTTTCGCAGGACCTGGCTACGCGCTTCGAGTAGAGGCGCATAATTCCCCACGTGAAGGGCAAGAGTAGGCATCGCAACCTTCTTCCGTTCAACGGTCTGGCGATTGGTCCATCAGCTAGACGACTCAGCTCATAATTGGTCGGTAAGGGCGAGCAGACAATTCATGCTGCCTCCTCCAAAGACCCATTTACGATATACCGATCGTTGTCGCGTCAATTGTCAAACAGGCAGTGAAAGATGTCTGTTGTCCAGGCAACAAACAAAATAGCGCCTATATGTGCCAGCACGTATAAAGGAGTATCCGTCCACTTCTCTGGAGCCGCTACACACAATGCAATCTGAAAACACTTTCTTGGCCGTACTGCCCGAGGCAGATAGGCTTCGCCTGGAGCAGGTCTCCCGCAGAGTTCATTTACCTCAGAGATTTAGTTTCTATAGGTCAGGTGACCTCCCTGCCGCCATCTATTTCCCCGAGAGCGGGATGGCATCAGAGCTTGTGCGCATGCCGGATGGAAAAACGATCGATGGATCGCCTGTAGGCCGGGATGGTTTTATCGGTGTTCCTGCTGTCATGGGCGTGAGCCGTAGCTTCCATCACTGTGTAATGCAGGTTTCTGGAAGTGCTCTACGGGTTCCGATTGGCACAGTCTGTGCACTATTTGAGAATTCTCTGACTTTTCGCAGCGTGACGACTCGATTTTTGCACGCAAGGTTCGTACAAGCGACACAATCAGCGGCGTGCAGCCTCCTCCATTCGATGGATCAGCGGCTGGCCCGCTGGCTTCTTTGCACTTACAGGCATACGGGATCGGATACTTTTCAAGTCACTCAGGAATACATCTCGGAGATGGTCGGAGCCAATCGGTCCACGGTCACAATAACCCTTGGTGCGCTTCAGCGTGAAGGGTTGATAGGATTCGAACGAGGCGTCATAAGAATCACGGATACCCGGGAACTTAGCCGGGTTTCCTGCGATTGCTACCAAGTAATTTTTGCGGCCTTCGACGAAATCAGAAGCGTGATCCCGCACTAAGCGAGGGTGCGACCAACCGTGGGCAACCCGCGCCTTGCCCGCCATCTCCCACCACATGATTCATCTTGAAATGAATGGAGGAGAAATGAAATTACATGCGCTTTTGATTGGAGTGATCGCGGCTCTCACTCTGTGTTGCACCTGCTTCGCACAGGACGCCTACACGTCTCTCGGCTTTAAGTATATCTATACCAATGCGGAGGGGGCCACCGGCCAATACACCAGCTTCAACGGATGGAACTTCGTTCCTACCCTCCACCTGACCAAGCGGTTTGGCATCCATGCCAGCATTTCAGGCCTCTACGGATGGGCCCATGAGAACGTCCACGGCTATCTGGGCGGGGTAGATTATTCATTTCCCAATTCGACGCGGTTCACGCCCGTTGTTTACACCGAAGCAGGGGTTGCGCGCAGCTCCAAGCCGGCTGCCATTGCGCACGCCTTCGAGTACGATCTGGGCGTACTCTTTGCGGTCAAGCTGAATAAGCATGTCAATTTGATCATCGCTCCGTTGGAATACGCGGTCACCACCCCGAGCGGCGGCCCGCGCAACAACTACGTCGCCAGCTTCGGCTTTTCTTTCCCTATAGGGAAGCAAAAGAAGTAGGCTTTTTATCCACCTTCCATCATGCAATTTTGCACTACCGGACAACCGCCCCCACCAAAGTTGTATTCACAGAGAAAATCAGGAGGCCTTATGCCAGGATTTGCTATCCATACGCCGCGCCCGGTGGTTAATGCGCTGGCGTTCTCTCTTTCGCTGCTCGTTCTCGCCCCCCTTGCAGTGGTGGCGCAATCCGCGCCGGATTGCTCGTCTCTGCCCAATCACGATCGCCTGCGTACCATTTTGCAATCGGTGGTAAAGGAAGGAGCGAATGGAAATGGAGGCCTGGGCACACAGGCGTGGGCCACCGTCGTGAACCGCGACGGAATTGTTTGCGCGGTAGTATTTAGCGGGGCAACCCGGGGCGATCAATGGCCGGGCAGCCGCATCATCTCCGCCTCGAAGGCGAGCACCGCGAACGCCTTGAGTGGCAAGGATTCCGCGCTCTCTACCGCGAACCTCTATGCCAGCGCGCAGCCCTGGAACAGCCTCTTTAGTATGACGACCAGCGCCCCGCCCAATCCGCAGGCGGCCTATGCCGGACCGGCGACGGCGTTCGGCACAGCCAGTGACCCGTTTGTCGGAAAACCCATAGGCGGCGTCATCGTCTTCGGCGGAGGGCTCGCCCTCTATACCTCGCAAGGCAAGATCGTCGGTGGACTTGGCCTTAGCGGAAACACCTCATGCGCCGATCATGTGGAGGCCTGGAAGGTGCGCCACATGCTGCAATTGGACGCCGTCCCTCATGGCGTAGCGCCCGACGGCACTGACAACATGATTCAAGACATCCAAAACAACGAGAGTCCAAGCGGCTTCGGACATCCGAAATGCAAGGGCGGAATGCCTTCGGCAGACATCATCAAGAACCTGTCCAAGAACTTCCCTGCCACACCTAAAAAATAGCCCCGGTTGTTCGTCATACCAGCGCGGTGACAACGTATGGCGCGGCATACGAAACTTTGGTTGCGCCGGCGGTCCCGCGGTCAACAGCATGAAAGAGCAAGCGATACAGAGATTCGGGCTCAAATTCCTCGTGATAGCACCGAAATTGGAATTGCGCATTGGAGCGCAAGGCGGCTATGCTTTTGAAGACGCCATCCGCCATGCTCAAACTTCATACCCCCCGCGATGCGGCTCAAGTGCTCGGTATCAGCTATGCGTCGCTTAAGCAGTGGATCTATCGGGGAAAGATAAAGAGCGTTCAAACTCCGGGAGGGCACCACAGAATACCCGAGTCGGAGATCGACCGCTTGCTGCCGCGCATCGCCGCTCCTGCCGCTTCATCCAAGCGGAAGCAGATGTTCCGCCGAGTCAGCGGCAGAAACCAATTAATTGGGCGGATTATCGACGTCAAGATAAGCGGCCTCATCGCGCAAGTCACCCTCTCCATCGGTAACCAGCACATCACCTCTATCATCACCTCCGATGCAGTGCGCGAATTGCGGCTGAAGAAGGGCCAGATTGCGGCAGCTCTGATCAAATCGACCGAAGTGATGATCATCCTTCCCGGCTAAATCCGTTTGACAATGACGATTTTATTCGATTTAATCAGTTAGCGCTCGAGTGCTCCGGTTACAACTGCGTGCGGTGCGGGAAAGTGCCTGTACCCGCTGTCAGGGGAATAATGCTCGCTAAAATCTGCCGTTTCAGTGCTGTGCTTCTATCTCTGTTGTGCCTGGCTCGGTTACCGGTGGTGGCGCAAGTGTCGGCTGGTCTTTCGGGGAGAGTCACTGACCAAACCGGCGCCGCAGTGCCCAGAGCTACGGTGGCCGCGATCAGCGACGAGACCGGCTCATCCCGCATCACGGTAACGGACTCAACGGGAGTTTACGGACTGACCGCACTGCCCATTGGCCACTACGAGCTACGGGCGGAGAAAAACGGCTTCGCGATGCAGATACGCACCGGTATCGTGCTGGTGGTGGGGCAAGAGGCTACCGCCGACCTGACATTACAGGTGGGCAAAGTGAATGAGCAGGTGAAGGTGGTTGCCGATGTTCCGGTGGTGAACACCAGCACCCAAGACATCTCCGGTCTGGTGGGAGAGAAAGAGGTGAAAGCGCTGCCGCTGAACGGCCGGAGTTTTGACCTGCTGCTCACGCTCAATCCCGGAATCGTGAATTTCACCTGGGAGAAGACGGGCGGCATAGGAGTCTCCAACTCCACCACGGGCAATAACTTTTCGGCTTCGGGCAATCGCCCGCAACAGAATTTGTTTCTGCTTAACGGCGTCGAGTTTACCGGCGCAGCGGAGAACAACATGCAGCCCGGCGGCCCCAGCCAGGACTTGCTGGGAGTCGAAGCGGTGCGCGAGTTCAATGTGCTGCGCGATTCATACGGGGCGGAGTACGGCAAGCGCCCCGGCGCGCAAGTGAGCATCGTCACCCAATCCGGCAGCAATCAACTGCATGGCTCGGTGTATGAGTATCTGCGCGACAATGCTCTCGATGCCCCCAACTATTTCGATCAGGCATCTGCGCCGCCGTTCCAGCGCAATCAGTTCGGAGCATCGCTGGGAGGGCCGATCCACAAGGACAAGACTTTCTTCTTCGCCAATTACGAAGGCTTCATACAGGACCTGCATCAGACATCAGTCGCGTTTGTGCCCGATCTGGCCTCGCGCGCGGCGGCTGCGCACAATATTCAGCCGCTGCTGAATCTGTGGATCACTCCTCCGGCAAACGCACCTGACTTTAACGGCATCGCCCAGGTTTTCAGCAGCCCATTGCAGACCATTCATGAGGATTTTGGCAACGCTCGGGTGGACAACATCTTTTCCCAGAAAGATAACTTCTCGGCAATTGACACCGTTGACGACGGCAGAGATTTCACTCCGACCGCGGGGAATCCTTACAGCGCGGATGTGCTGACCTTGCGGGAACAGGTTGCCAGCCTGGAAGAGACCCACGTTTTCTCTCCCTCGTTGCTGACTACGGCGCGCTTCGGTTACTCGCGGGCGGGCTATTTCTTCACCGGTGAACCCACGCCGGGCACGCCAGCGGCCGATGTTCCCGGCTTTCTCCTCGGGCACCCGGTGGGCGCGATCGTGGTCGGCGGGAGCGCCGCCTCCAATCCGCAGGCGCAGATTGGATTGGCGGGCAGCAACAATGGAAGTAATCTGACCATCGCCCGTAATCTCTACACCTATGAAGACCGGGTCAGTTGGACCCGCGGCATACATCAGTTCAGTTTCGGAGCGTGGTTCCAGCAATTCCAGTCGAACGAGAATATCGCGCTAAGCCAATATGGCCAAGCCACCTTTACCGGCCTGAAGACGTTCCTGGCGGGAACCACAGCCTCGTTTTTGTATGACCCCTCCCCAACCAAAATGAACTGGCGGTCTCTATTCAGTGCGTTCTATGCACAAGATGTAATTCGCTTGAGGCCATCGTTGACGCTCACCTTGGGATTTCGTGGCGAGATGTCCACGGGATGGAATGAGGCCCACGGCCGCGCCGCCAATTACACGTACAGCGAGGGAGTCATCTCCAATCAGCCCCGCATAGCGAGCAGCGCCTTTACTGCCAACAATGCCAGGTCTCTGCCTGAGCCGCGCATCGGTCTCGCATGGAGTCCCGCCTCCGGCACCGTGCTTCAGACCGGCTTTGGAATCTACAACGAACTGCAGGACGCCCTCGGCTATCGCATGGACCAGAATGCGCCCTTCAATCCTTCCTACAGCATCGCCGCCTTCCCAGTCTCGCAGCTTCCTATCAACCCGCTGGGCTCGGTGCCCGCGAAGGCACTGCTGGTCCCCGGGGGAACACAACCGGACCTGAAGATGCCGACTCTGATCTCCTACTCTTTCGGAATCGAACAAGAGATCACTCCCAACACGTCGCTGACCGTGCGTTACCTGGGCTCGCATGGCTACCATGAATTGATTGGCGTTGACGCGAACCAACCGGTCCCTACCGTCTGCCCAGCGTCGCCCTGCCCCGCGGTTTACCCCAGCAACTTTCCTGCGCCGCTGGCCGGATCGCCGGTCCCTGCCGGCTCCTATTACATTCCAGCAGAAACGCCCAGGGCGAATCCCACTCTCGCCAATACCTGGACGTGGTTCTCCGTGGCCAACAGCAGCTACAACGCGCTGCAGGTCGATTTCCATCATCGCTTTAGCCATGGTCTGTCGTTCCGCGGCGCCTACACCTGGTCAAAAACGCTGGACGACGGCGACTCGCTGAACGGCACTGCCGCGGCCAACGCGCCCGCACTGGTTGCAAATCCTTATGACTTGCATGCGGATTGGGGACTGGCCACCTATGATGTCAGGCATGTTGGTGTGATCAGCGCTGTTTACGAATTGCCGCTCGGCAATGGTAAGCGGTTCGCCAGCCACCTAGGCGGCTTCGGCAATGGATTGGCCGGCGGATGGTCGGTCAACAGCATCGTCGTACTGCAGGGAGGATTCCCCTTCACTACCCAGCTCAGCTACAATCCGTCGAACAATGGCGACACCCGCAATCCGGTCAGGCCCTTTGTGAATCCTAATTTCACGGGCGCGGTGATTACCGGAGATCCGGGTCAGTGGTTCAATCCGAACGCGTTTCTCGCACCCCCGGCAAACAGCGGCTTTTACGGCAATTTGGGCAGAGACACGTTGATTGGACCGGGACTCGCCACCTGGGATTTCTCTGCCGTGAAAGATACTCGCGTCAGTGAGCGCATCGATCTCCAGTTTCGCGCGGAGATCTTCAACCTGCTCGATCGCTCGAATTTCAATACACCAAACCTGATTACCTTTACGCCTTCGGGAGTCTCCGGCACGGCTGGAGCGATCACCAGCACTTCCACCTCCGCGCGGCAAATCCAGTTCGCGTTAAAAGCTCTTTGGTGACAGCCGCGTGGTTACCACGGAGGCCGGCATTATATTGTTTGGAAGGTGAGCGGCGGCGCGCGCAACTATCAATGTGGGCTGCGCTAACGGACTGGCGTAGCTGCGCCTGTCCAGCCCGGACCGCGCAGGGCGGTTCCAGCCTTGGCTCCCGTGAGCGTGCCGTTCTCATACTCGAGTTGTCCGTTGACGAAGACATACTTCACGCCTTCAGAAATCTGCGCCGGGCTGGCGTAAGTAGCCTTGTCAATAATGGTGGCGGGGTCGAAGATGGTGATGTCCGCGAAGAACCCCTGGCGCAGGATGCCGCGCCCGTGCAAGTGTTCGCGCTGTGCGGGCAGGGAAGTCATCTTGCGAATCGCCTGTTCGATGGGCATCAGCTTTTCATCTCGCACGTAATGTCCCAGAAATCGCGGCATGGCGCCAAATGCGCGGGGATGGTTGTGCGGCTCGAAGAGCGGCCCATCGAGCGAAGATTCGCTGGCGTCGAGGCAGAGGCTGATCCAGGGCTGCTTTAGGCCATACTTGAGATCTTCTTCGGAGGCGATGAAGTAGAGCGCGCCGGTCTGCCCGTTGTCGGCGATCACGAAGTCCATGAGCGCATCCAGAGGATCTTTTTGTTGCGCGGCGGCGATTTGCGCCACCGTCATGCCGTCGAACTTCTTGAGATCAGGATTAGTGATGCCGGAGACGACGACGCCTTTTGCGCCTCCCGATTCGAGGTAAAGGTTCTCCCAATCCGGGTGCTCGGTCGCCATCTCGGACTTGATGCGCTGGCGAATTTGCGGGTCCTGCAAGCGTTGCAAGAGCTTAGCCATGCCCCCTTCGGCCACCCAGGGCGGCAGACTGGACGCGAGCGCCGTGCCGCCCGCGACATAGGGATACATGTCGGCGGTCACGTCCTGTCCGCTATCGCGCGCCGCCTGGATCATGCCGACGATTTTGGGCATCGTGCCCCAGCGCGCCGAGCCGATGACCTTCAGGTGAAACACCTCCAGCGGCAGGTGGGCTTCGCGGCTGATGCGCAGCGCCTCCTGGAGCGCTGAAATTTCAGAGGTCCCTTCGCTGCGCATGTGAGTGCCATAGATACCGCCATACTGCGCGGCGACTTTGGCAAGTTCTATGAGTTCTTCGGTTTTTGCGTAGTGTCCGGGGGGATAGATCAATGCGCTGGAGATGCCGAAGGCGCCATCCTGCATCGCCTGCGCGACCAACGCCTTCATCTGTTCGAGTTCGGCGGGCGTGGGCGCGCGATCAGCGTCCCCTAGCACCGCCTCACGGACTTGCGCCGCGCCGACATAGGTCCCGATATTCAAGGGAGTTCCGGATTGTTGCAGCCGCTTGAAATAGCCGTCAAGCGTGGTCCAGTCGATGGTCAGATGGAAGTGG
>JBDTLH010000148.1:0-4523 GCA_039934875.1 Acidobacteriaceae bacterium
GCTGGCATAATGGGCTGGTATTCAGATTAGGGAGGCACTTTTGCTAAGAGGATTTCGACAGTTCATGTTTCGCGGCAATGTGGTTGATTTAGCGGTTGCCGTGGTAGTTGGCGCAGCGTTCGGTGCGGTGGTTACCGCGCTCGTGAAAGACCTGCTCACCCCGCTTATCGCCGCCATAGTAGGCAAGCCTGATTTTTCCGCCTTCCGCGCCACCCTCAATGGCAGCGAGTTTCTTTATGGCGACTTTATCAATGCGCTGATCGCGTTCCTGCTGATCTGCGCCGCGGTTTACTTCTTCGTGGTGGTTCCCATGGGCGCTGTCCTGAGGCGCTTTAACCTGGCCGCTCCAGCAAAGAGGCCCTGTCCGGAGTGCCTTAGCGAGATTCCAGTCGGGGCGAAACGGTGCGCGTTCTGCACCGCGCCGGTGGTGTAGCTACTGGCTGCCGAGATTGGATAGGCGCGCCACCCGCTGCCGCCGCACCTTCAAAGCTGCGGCCAACTCATATTGCACCTGCATCTTGAGCCACAGCTCCGGAGATGTGCCCAGCGCCTCGGAGAGCCGCAACGCCATGTCCGCGGAGATGCCGGCCTTGCCGTTCAACACGCGTGATAGGGTTACGCGCGAAACTGCAAGATGCGCAGCCGCATTCGAGACCGGCATCCCGCCCAGGTACTCGCGTAATACTTCTCCGGGATGAGGTGGATTGTGCATGCGCATAATTTCCTTTCCTAGTGATAATCCTGATAATCGACCAGAATGGCGTCTTCTCCTGCAAAGGCAAACGTCAATCGCCAGTTACCGCTTACCATTACTGCCCAGTGGCCTTGCAGCTTTCCCCGCAGAGGGTGCAACTTCCATCCCGGAGCATTCATATCGCGTGGCTGTTTCGCATTATCCAAGGCAAATAGCTGTAACCGCAACCGAGGCGCATGCTTTGCCTGAATGTCCGCTAAAGACCCAGTGTCAAAGAATTTCCTCACGCTTCGATGCCGGAAGCTCTTGATCACCTATAAAGCGTATCGATACACGATACGAGTGTCAAGCGCAAAAAACTGTGACATTAATCCAGCTTTTCCGCTTCAATTCCGATGTTGCTCTCGCCTTTGGCGCGCTTCTCCCAGTACTTGCGGACCCACGCATCGAAACTCTTGCCGGCGGCGGTATCGCGTCCGCTGAAGGCCAGCGCGGCAATCTGGCTGTAGAAGACGTTTACCTTTTCGTTCGAATCTTTGGGGAAAATGCGGACATAGGAATCGGAAAGCGTCTGGCCGTCGCGGCGGTCGAAGATGTATCCCTCGATCCTGGAGCCATCCTTACAGGTAATGGAGACGTCGCCGCGATAATCGAAGGCCTTTTCCAGGGCTTCGCGGATTTCGCTGTCCGACGCGAGCTCGGGAATCCAGCCTTCGAGGTTTTCGTGTGCGGTTCCGGGGGCGACTTCGAGGTCATTCGGATTCAGCAATCTCGCATCGCTCACGCGTTCGTCTCCTGAGGCTGATTGGACGAGCTCTTGATCTGCACCAACGGATTAAACGCATGTACCGGCGTCACCGTCTCGCTCAGCATCTCCGCCGCCTGCGGGTCGGGATAGAGGCCCATGGCAGCCTTCGCGGTCTTCAGGAAGCCGCCGAAGGAGCTGAAGGTGTCGAGCACAGCGGAGGTTTCGTATCCGCAGTGCACCATGCAGTTGGCGCACTTGGGATTGCCCGATTCGGTGCCGTAATTCGACCATTCCGTGGTGTCAATAAGCTCTTTGAAGGTATCAACATAGCCATCCTGCAGCAGGTAGCAGGGCTTCTGCCAGCCGAAGATGTTGTAGGTGGGCATGCCCCAGGGGGTGCAGACGTACTGCTGTTTGCCCATGAGGTATTCGAGGAACAGCGGAGACTGGTTGAACTTCCATGTTTTCTTACGGTTAGCAAGAATTGCGCGGAAGAGCCGGCGGGTGCGCGCCTTGCCTAAAAAGTGCTTCTGATCGGGCGCTTTATCGTAGGAATAGCCGGGTGATAGCATCATGCTCTCCACGCCAGCATCCATCATCTCGTCAAAGTGACGACGCACGGAGTTGGGGTCTGCGCCATCGAAGAGCGTGGTGTTGGTGGTGACTCTAAAGCCTTTAGAAACAGCAGCTTTGACGCCCTCAAGGGCGATATCATGTCCTCCCTCGCGGCAGACGGAGAAGTCGTGGTGCTCCTCTTCGCCATCCAGATGGACCGAAAAGCTGAGGTACTTGGAAGGCTTAAAAAGATGCAGTTTTTCCTGCAAAAGGAGCGCATTTGTGCATAAATAAATGTACTTCTTGCGGGCAACCAGACCCTCTACGATCTCGCCGATCTGAGGATGCATGAGAGGCTCGCCGCCGGGGATGCTGACGATGGGCGCGCCACATTCGTCCACCGCCTGGAAGCACTGCTCGGGGGTCAACTGCTTTTTGAGGATGTGGGCGGGATATTGGATCTTGCCACAGCCCGCACAGGCGAGATTGCAGCGAAACAGAGGCTCAAGCATGAGCACCAGGGGGAAGCGCTCCACCTTGTTGATCTTCTGTTTGATTACATAGGTGGCGACCGTCCACGCCTGCGATGCTGGTCCCGGCATTGTTTAACCTCTTTCTTTAGGGATCAAGCGTTAAGCGGCTGAGTACGCTGGTAAGTAGAGAGCGCGATCAGCGGGAAATAATTCCTATACATATGATAAGCGAGATAGAAGACACGGGGGAAGCCAGTGCCCGTGTACTCGGACTCGCTCCAGGAGCCGTCGGCATGTTGCTGGTTCAATAACCATAAGATGCCGCGATCCACCGCGTCGCTGCGCAAATCTCCGGCGGCGAGCAATCCCATAACCGCCCATGCGGTTTGCGAGGGAGTGCTGGGACCCACCCCTTTGATGGTGGGGTCGTCATAGGAGCCGCAGGTCTCGCCCCAACCGCCATCGGTGTTCTGGATAGAGCGCAGCCACTCGGCTGCCTGCTGGATCGAGGGATCGTGTTTGTCCACGGCCATGGCATCCATGCCGCGCAAGACCAGCGCGGTACCGTAGATGTAGTTGACGCCCCAGCGGCCAAACCAGCTTCCGTCGGCTTCCTGGTGATTGCGAAGGAACTTGAGCGCCCGTTTCACGAACGGGTCGTTGGGCGATGCGCCGTAGCAGGCGAACATCTCGAGCACACGTCCGGTGATATCCACGGTGGGCGGATCAAGCATGGCGTTGTGGTCAGCGAAGGGGATGTGCTCGAAGACCATCTTGGTATTGTCTTTGTCGAAGGACGCCCAGCCGCCGTTGCGGCACTGCATGGCCTTGATCCAGGTGGTGGCGCGCTCGCAGCTTTCGAGATGATAGCGATCGTTGCTGGTCTTGATCTTTTCGAGCGCCAGCAGCACCATCGCCGAGTCGTCCACATCGGGATAGAACTCGTTGTTGAACTCGAAGTACCAGCCGCCGGGTTCCACATTGGGGACTTTGACCGACCAGTCGCCCTTGTGGGTGACCTGCTTCTTGAGCATCCATTCCGCGGCGGAGACCATGCGCGGATCGTCGCCGGGGACGCCGGATTCGGCGAGCGCGTAGAGCGCGTATGCAGTGTCCCAGACGGGAGACATGCAGGGCTGCATGCGGAAGGTAGGTTGGGGCGCAGCCGAAGCAGTTTTCGCGTTCGGGTAAGGCGCGGACGGGGCGTCCGCGCATACAGCCGGCGAGGGCGCCAGCGCTACAGGTTTAAGCTCGCGGATCCCCAGTTGCTCGAATTCGTCAATAGCGCGGATGACCTGGGGATCATCCATGGAATAACCGAGGACGCGCAGGGCGAGGATGGAATTCAAAATACCGGGATAGATCGCGCCCAACCCGTCGGACATCTCGAAGCGGGCAAGCATCCATTGCTCCGCCCTCTTGAGGGCGAAGGTGCGCAGCGGGCGGATGTGGACGCGCTCGAACCAGTGGACCAGATGGTTGAGCACGAGAAAGAAGTTGCGCCAGGAGACGAGGCGTTTATCCCATTCGAGGTGCAGATTGGTGTGCTCGCGCCCTAACGGAAAGAGCTCGTCGATGCCGCGCTCGCGGGATATTTTGCGCAACGGCTTGTGCGCATAACAGATAGACAGCGGCACCAGAATGGCGCGCGACCACGAACTGATCTCGTAGATATTGAACCAGAACCAGTTGGGGAAGAGCATGATCTCGGGCGGGATTGCCGGGACCGCTTCGTAGTCGTATTGTCCGATGAAGCAGAGATAGAGCTTGGTGAAGGTATTTATTTTCGTTATGCCGCCGAGTGCGAAGATGCGTTCGCGGGCGGCGATAAGAATGGGATCGTCAGGCGAATAGCCCGCCAGTTTGAGCGCGGTATAGGCTTTGACGGTGGCGCTGACGTTGGAGGGGCCACCGTGATAGATGGGCCAGCCTCCGTCTTGGTTTTGATGGCGCAGGATCTCGCGGATGCATTCGCTAGTGCGCTGGGTATTGTCAGCGTGAGCGCCCAACACCTCATGGAGGAGGATGTAGTCGGATTCGAGGGTGGTGTCGG
>JBDTLH010000149.1:0-6992 GCA_039934875.1 Acidobacteriaceae bacterium
CGTCTTCTATGCTGAGTTTGACGGGCAAAGGCGAAAGCGCGGGATCATCAAGATCATCGGCGAGTGATTCACGGCTCAATCACTCGCGGCGGGGGAGGCGCAATCTTGTTCAGCCCTTGCTGCGGCGTCGAGTAAAAGATGGGCGGAGCGTACCGGTTCAGCACGACCAGATCTACACGGCGGTTCTGCGCTCTGCCCTCCTCTGAATCATTCAACGCCAACGGGCGATATTCCGCATATCCAGCGGCGGAGATTCGATTGGCGGGAAAACCGTCGCTTAGAAGAGCTTCAAGCACCGCCACCGCGCGTCCATCCGAGAGCTCCCAATTGGAGCGAAATTGCTCGTTGTGAATTGGCACGCTATCAGTATTGCCTTCCACCCGCACATGATATCCACTCTTCGCGAGTGCCTTCGCAATTACGATGAGCACCGCCTGCGAACCGGCCAGCAGTACCGCGGATCCAGAGGCGAAAAAGCCCATCTCGCGCAAGCTGATCACCGTGCCCTCCGGAGTTTCGCGCACCGATATCTGTCCCTGCTTGATCGAGGAGGCGAGAGCGCGCCTCACCTCTTCGCTGAATTTTATTTGCTCCGACTGAGGATGCGAGTTGTAGTTCGCGATTTGCGGTATTTGCACTGTGGGAGTTGAGCCGGTACTGTCATCGAGCGGAGGAGTGCGTGCCGAGACTTGAAACATGCCAAGCTCCTGAAAGGCGGTTTCGATGGCGCGAGCCAGCTTGCCCACTTTGCGATGGTCCACCTGCGAAGACGCGTAGAGCACGACAAAAAACGCAAACAAAAGAGTAATGAAGTCCGCGTAGGAGACCAGCCAACGTTCATGGTTCACATGCTCCGCGTGCTTTTTCTTCCGCGCCATGGCCTATTGCTTCTCCTCCAGCTTGCCCTCCGGTTGTTTTTCCTGCCCGATGAAGCTGAGCAGCTTGGTCTCCAACATCCTTGGGTTAAGCCCCTCAATAATCGAAATCACGCCCTCCAGCGCCATCTCCGCACCACCGCCTCGTCATGAATGCGGATCTTCAACTTCCCCGCCGCGGGAAGAAAGACCAGGTTGGAAACGGCGACCCCATATATTGTCGCGACGAACGCGACCGCAATGCCATGCCCTACTTCCTCGATATTGTCGAGGTGTTGCATCACCTGGATCAGCCCCAGCACGGCGCCTATGATCCCCACCGTCGGGGCGAACCCTCCGGCCGCCTCAAAGACCTGCGGGATCTTCTCACTGTGGATCGCCTGGTTATCCAGCTCCAACTCGATGATTTTGCGCAACTCCTCCGGCTCCGTGCCATCGACCGCCATCATCAACGACTTTCTTAAGATGTTGTTCTTGACCGACCCCAAATCGTTGTCGAGCGATACAATCCCCTCTTTTCTTGCCTTGTTGGCAAAGCGGACGATCTCTTTTACAACCTCCTGGGCCTCTGATACCGGTTCAAAGAAGACCTGCCCAAAGCGTTTGACCGCGCTGATTACGATAGCCAGCGGAAATTGCAGCATCACCGCGCCAATGGTGCCGCCCAGGACAATCAGCGCCGCCGTGGGCTGCATGATTTGGCCCAGGTTTCCCCCTTCCAAAACCAAGCCCCCAATGATGCCCCCGGCCGCTAAGGCCACGCCCGCAAAACTGCTCTTGTCCATATATAGAGGTCCTATGCAGTCTCATCGGGCAACTCAGCGGGCAACTTGAGTTCGATCGTGCCCCCCGCGATCTCCTTTCGGTAGGCCAGCACGGCCTGGACAACTTCAATTAGCGTCTCACCGACCACCAGCTTCTCTCCGTTGGCCAGGGTGATGGTGGTGTCGGGTGAACTCTCCATGGTCTTGATCAACTCAGCATTGAGAATGAATCGTGAGCCGTTCAATCGGGTAAGCAAGACCATGCTGTGCCTCCTGCACCTGTGATGCCGGGCGCGCCGGCGGCCGGTTACAAATTTGTAATCACGGATTTTGCTCAAGTGGGGGAACTGCCCGCCGATGAAGTGGGTGAGTCAACAAGGTTCCATTCGCAGCGGCAGAGACCGAGGCAAATTCAAAGCGGAGCCAAAGAGAGGACTTGGAAATGTCTATCAGCTTACTCTATAACAGCGCAGCGGTCGCCGCCGGGAACCAACTCAATATCACTTCGGCAAATTTGCAGAAGACCCTATTTCGTCTGGCTTCGGGCTCGCGCATCAATACCGGCGCGGATGACGCCGCCGGGCTGGCAATTCGGGACGGACTCAACGCCAACGTCTCCGCCTTAAACCAGTCCGCCCAGAACGCCAACAACGCGGTCGGCGAGTTGCAGGTCTCCGATGGCGCCCTGGCCCAGGTCACCAACCTGCTCAACCGCGCGGTTACGCTGGCCACCGAGTCCGCCACCGGCACAGTGAGCGATGCACAGCGCACCGACATCAACGCCGAATTTACGGCGATCAAGTCGGAAATTGACCGCATCGGCAGCAATACCACCTACAACGGCACCCGGATATTCCAGGCCGCGAACGGAGCTGATCCAAACAGCTATACCTTCACACCCGGTACCCCGCTTACCTCCACCACTGCCCTGACCACCGGCGCGACCTTCACCATCGGCGACGGCGCCAACACCCACACTTTTACGGCGGGCGCGACCTCCAAGGTCTCAGACCTGATCAACGACATCAACTCGCAGTCAACGGTCAGTGCCAAGGCCTATCTGGACGGCGGCGGCAATCTGATTTTGACCGATCCTTTGAAGAAGGGCGACCTCACCGCCGCGACCACCGATGCCGTGCTGGGGACCAAGAGCCAGCCAACCGTATCACAGGCCTCGTCTATCAACATCTTCCTGAGCGACTCGACCACGGCGGGATCGAGCACCATCTCGGTCGCATTGGGAGCGCTCTCCAGCACACAGCTCAACTTTGGCTCCTCGAACATCAGCCTCGGGGCTGACAGTCTGGCCACTGCCGGCGGCGCGCAAACCGCGCTTACCGATATTAACCAGGCGATCCAGAACGTAGCAGCGCTGCGCGGCGGCATCGGAGCCGGCATCAACCGGCTGCAGACGGCTTCGCAGGTCATCAGCAGCCAGCAGCAGAACCTGGCGGCGGCCTCTGACACCATCAGCGCAGCCGACATCTCGCAGGAGGTCGCACACTTGACCCAGTACAACATCCTAACCTCGACCGGCATTTCCGCGCTGGCGCAGGCCAACCAGTCGCAACAGGCAATTCTCAAACTGTTGCAGTAAGCGTTAGTTACCCCCGATCGTCAGCCGATGGCGGACCGGATTTGAGTCCGGTCCGCCGTCGCTTGATTAAGACAATCTTCATCTCTCGGCAATAGCTTTTGGAAGCCGTCGTGCAAAAGGAAGATTCATGGCAGTCTCCGGAATCAACATCAATAGCGGTTTGGGCACCGGACTGGACATAGGGGCGACGGTGGACGCGCTGATCCAGGCGCAGAGCGGTCCCCTGACGCAACTGCAAAACGAACAGCAGAACCTGCAAATAGAGCGCACCACGGTGAGCAGCTTTGCGTCGCTGCTCTCCAATCTCAAGACCGCGGTAGATAACCTGCGGGATGCCGGCGGTGCCTTCGACGGAGTGGCGGCTACTTCGAGCAACAGCGGAGTGGCTACAGTCTCTGCCGACGCGACCGCGCAGCCGGGCAAACATACTTTGCTAGTGAACAACCTGGCCAGCGGCTCCGCCTACTACACCGCGGAGCAGACCTCCCCGACAGCCGCACTGGCGCAGGGCAGCTTCCAGTTGCAAATTGGAGCGGTCCCGGCACAGACCATAACCGTAGATTCCAGCAATAACACGCTCGCGGGAATTGCCACTACCATCAACGGACTCGGTCTCGGAGTGCAAGCCTCGGTGTTGCAGGATGCGAACGGCGCCCGCCTCTCCATCTCCAGCACGGGGACCGGAGCAGGCTCGAACATCAATATCTCCGCCGATTCCGTGGGCCTCGGATTCACCAAATCCTCGACCGGCGCCGACGCATCGTATTCCGTGGACGGGGTTCCTCTCGCCTCGGCGAGCAATACGGTGACTGGCGTTCTCCAGGGGCTCACCTTCAATTTAGCCTCCCTCGGTTCAGCCGCCATTGCGGTCTCTCCGGACACCGCCGGCGCGCAAAATGCGCTGGGGAATTTTGTCTCCGCTTACAACTCATTAACGCAATCGATCAACTCGCAGTTTGCCGTCAATCCCGCCACCGGACAGGCCGGCGTCTTGAGCGGCGACGTCAACGTACGCCAACTGCAGCAGGAGATGCTCTCCGACGCCTCGATCAACGGCGCCGGCTCCAGCTTCAATACCCTACGCTCGATCGGGGTTGAAATGCAGAATGATGGGACGCTGCAGATCAACCAGCCGGTCCTGACCTCGGCATTGAACGGCAACTTCGGCGCGCTGAAAACCATGTTTCAATCTACTGGCGGCTATGGCCAACAGCTGGGAAGCGACCTCGTCCAGGCAACGGACCCCACCGTCGGACTGCTTGGCTCCGACGGCTCCGGGCTCGACAACCAGATTACCAGCATTGCTGCCCAGATCAAGACCTTTAACGATTACCTCAACAGTCAGCGCACAGCCTTGACCCAGACTTACACCAATATCAGCGTGATGCTGCAACAAGAGCCCGCTCAACTAGCGCAAATCCAATCCCTGCTCGGATCTAACACCACGACCACCACAAAATAGCCATGAATGTAGCGTCCCAATACCGTAGAAACTCTGTCTCGGGAAAGAGCAACACAGGTCTCGTGGTCCTTCTCTACGACCGCCTTATCTGCACCCTTTTTGCGGCTATGGCGGCGATCGAGGCCGGCTGCATCGAGGCCCGCGGCAAAGAGATGGGCCATGCCATTCGAATCCTTGGTCACCTGCAGGCCACCCTCGATTTCGCTGCGGGCGGCGACGTGGCGGAATCCCTCAATAAGTTTTATGCCATGGCAATGTTCCAGATCGTGCGCATCTCCGCCCTTCAAGAAATTGACTCTCTCAAGCAGTTAATCGCCCAGGTCGCGGCCATCAGCGAGGCGTGGCGCGAGGTGGAGCGTCAGGAAGTTCACCCCCGCTCCAGCGCTGGTTACCAAATCAATTCTCGAGTTAATACAGGCTGAAAATCGGCTCCGAGCCTCCGCAACCGGCGCGCTGCGCAATCGTTCTCCTCTGCTTCTTCCGACCGCCGTCACTGAAAGACGCTCTCAGGCTTACGGCATACACCGCAAAGAAAACGTCGCGTCAAAGAGAGAAGCCTTTGCCTGACTATCCACTCTACCCGGTTGGCGGGTTCAGGTAATTCAACAAGCTCATCTGCGAGATCTTGGAAAATGCGGCGCTCACCGCGCCTTGCGCAACCTGCGCCTGAGTCAGATCGGTGACCGCCTGCGTGATATCAGCGCCTGCAAGTTGATCTTCCTGCTGCGACAGCCCTTGCTTCTCGGTTGTAATCGAGCTGGTAACCCCGTCGAGAGCATTCATCGCGGTACCGAAAAACACCCGTTGTGCGCTCAGATTCGAGAGCGAAGTTGATACAGCGGCCGCCGCCGCCGCCACATCGCCATTGCCATCGAGGGCGGAGATTACGCCCGAGAGCGCATCGAAGGCGCTGCTTCCGTTTGCACCGAAGAGCTTGTCCCCGGTCACACCCGAGGCAATCGTCGCGCCCTGGCCGGTGTTGACCGTTGCCACCGCCGGCGCTCCCTGATATTGAATCGTGCCGCCCCCATTTGCGGCAAACGGGGCCGTATTGTCGTTGACCCCGGAGAACAGAAACTTGCCCTCGAACTGCGTGTTCCCGAGCGACAGCACCTGGTCGCGAATGCCCGATAGCTGCTGCGCCAGCGCTACCTTGTCTGAGGCGGAGAGTGTGCCGTTCGCCCCTTCGACCGCCAGCGAAACCGCCTGCGTCATCTGTCGCACTACGGAGCTCAGCGCGCTGTCAGCCGAGGCGAAGCGGCTGCGCAAGCTGGCATCTCCGGCAGTGTAACTGTCGTCCTGCGCCTGCATGCTCGCATTCCTCACCAGCGCCGCCGAGGCGCTGGGATCATCCGAGGGCTTGCTCACCCTTCTACCGCTCGAGATCTCGGCCAGGGAGCGCGCCTGAACGGCCTGCGCATCCTGCAAAGCCTGTAAGAGACTATTCGTTGTGGAAAAGTTAGCTTGCATCAGTGATTTGACCCCATACCAATTGCCGTCTGCATCATCGAGTCGACCGTGGAGATGATCCGCGCGGCGGCTTGATAAGATCTCTGAAACTGCATCAGGTTCGCTGCCTCCTGGTCGAGCGAAACCCCGGAGATCGCCGCCCGCTGGCTGTTCATCTGGGTGATAACCGCCTTGCTCGCATCCGAATTCGCCTGGGCGTTCGCCACATCGTTACCCAGCGCGAAAACCGTCTGTGCCTGGTATTCGGTGGCGCTTACTCCATTCACCACAGGCTGCGACTGAAGCGCGGATACCGCGTTGACGATAGAGTTGTCGCCCGGCGCTCCGCTCAAGCCGGTCTGCAACTGCGCAGGATCGGTCACTGCGACCGCTATGGCCGTGGCTGATCCCGGGACTTGGCTCAAAGAAACAAAAAAATTGCCGCCATAGGCCGTGTTGACGGCGCTGGTTAGTGAATTGGCGAGCAGGTCCAAACGCGCTTGCAAGGCCGGCAAAGCTACATTGCGCGCCTCTAACGCTCCGCCGATCGCGCCGTTGTAGATCTGTGAAGTCACATCGGTTCCCTTGAGCAGCAACTGAGCGCCGCCACCGTTCGCCTGAAACTGTAAGCTGGAGGCCTGATTATCCACAACAAGCGGGTTGCCCGATTGGGTCGTCACCTGCACCATGCCGTTGCTGCCGCGGATTACGGATATATCCAACAGCCCTGACAGTTTGGCGACGGCGCTGTCCTGCCGATCGGTGATACTCGGGTCCTCTCCGCCCGACTGGGCCGCGGCCAGATTCAACTGGGCAATTGTCTTCAGCAGCGTATTCGCCTGATT
>JBDTLH010000150.1:0-16232 GCA_039934875.1 Acidobacteriaceae bacterium
TCCTGCGCGTCGCGCACGGTGGAGATCATATCGCGCAGCTTGGCGGCAGCCTCAAAATTTTCCGCCACGGCCGCGGCCGCCATGCGAACATTCAAGCTCTTCTCCAGCTCCCCCTGCTTGCCCTCAAGAAAGAGCTGCACATCGCGCACCGCCTCGCGATACGCATCCGGGGTGACAAGCTCCTTTACGCACGGGCCAAGACAGCGTTTGATGTAGAACTGCAAACAAGGCCGGGGATAATATTTATTGAGATCGAGTTTGCAACTGGGCACCAGGAAGCAACGATGGATCAGGTCAACCAGACGGTGCGCCAGGTTGCCGGGAAAGTAGGGACCGTAGTATTGGCCGCCGTCGCGTCGCAGCTTGCGAGTGACGAACACTCTGGGATGGCGGTCGCTCAAAGTGAGCTTGATATAGGGATAGGTCTTGTCGTCACGCAGCAGGATATTGAAGCGCGGCTGCTTTAGTTTGATCAGATTATTTTCGAGCGCCAGCGCCTCGCGCTCGTTTCCTACAACGATGTAGTCCACATCGACGGCTTCGCGCATGAGGCTGCCGGTTTTGGCGTTCTCCGCCGCTCCGCGCAGGAAATAGCTGCGTACCCGCGAACGCAAATTGTTCGCCTTGCCAACGTATATGACCTGCTCCTCGGCGTTCTTATAGAGGTACACGCCGGGGCCTGCGGGCAGGGTTTTTATTTTGTCAGGTAGATCCATGTGGTTAACTTTTCGGGTGACCTCCGTCGCATAGAAACTTTACCCGCTTTTGCTCCCCAAATTTCCTATTTGTGCGCTTCTCGGAGGCTTGATAAAGGTTGTGTTCTGCTCTGTAACATATTGATGAAATGAGAGATAATTGGATTCTCACCCGCCACCGGGAGAGTGGCACTTCTCTTGCATCTTAATCAAGACGTATGCCGCTCGATGTTCTCTGGCACGAGCGAAATTGCAGGACTTTACAAAAAAAGGAGCAACCATGAATCGCGCCCTCATCATTACTCTCGCAAGTTCCAGCCTAATGCTGGCAACCGGATGCGCCACCAAGAATTACGTCAAGAGCCAATCGACCCCCATCGTCAATAAGACCAACGAGCTTGACGAATTGACGGCCAAGACGAGCAACGATATTCGCGATACCAACAGTCGCGCGCAGCAGGGGATCGCGGGGGCGAAGTCGGCGGCGAATACCGCCGACCAGCACGCCATGGCTGCCAATCAGGCGGCGCAACAGGCGCAGGGAGCGGCACAGACAGCGGTCAATAACATTCAATCGTTGCAGAACACGGTGGTCAATCTGGACAACTATAAGCCGGTTTCCGAGGCGGAAGTACACTTCGGCTTCAACAAGGCCGATCTGAGCAAGAAGGCCAAGGGCGCGCTCGACCAGTTGGCGGCGAACATCCCTAATACCAAGGGGTACATCGTGGAGCTGGTAGGTTCGGCGGACAAGGTGGGTAACGCGCAATACAATTATGAGCTCTCCCGGCGCCGGGCCTCGGCGGTGGTGCAATATCTGGCGCAGAACTACAACGTGCCGGCATACAAGATCTTCGTGGTGGGCATCGGCAAAGACAAGGCGGACCTGAAGGCCAACTCCGAAGAGCGCGCGCAGGACCGAAAAGTGAGCATAAAGCTGCTGAGCAACAACCAGCAGCAGAGTGCGGCAGTGCAGACGCCTGCAGCGCAGCCGCAGAAATAACTTTTAATAGCGTACTTAGCAGGCGACGCGCCCCCTCGCCTGTGCAGTTGTGGACACGACTGTCTGGATCGACTACCTCGGAGCTATTGCAAGTCCCTGCACCGATTGGCTCGAATCGAGAGTTGAATCAGCAGCGGCTTGGGCTGATCGATCTGATCTTATGCGAGGTGCTGCAAGGAATTCGGGAAGATTCGGTTCCCGAAGGGCATCAGGAAGTAGGGCTTGAAATTGGAGCCCGCGAGCCGATGGTATGGATTCGAGTCAGCGACTGATGGACTGTAGCAAGTGTCGAGCCGTTGCAGTCCACACACTCTCATTTAAACTCAGAGCATCAGCATGAATGAGAGCAAAACAAGTGGAGCCATCAAGGCGGTGCGCGGAACGCGCGACCTGCTGCCTCCCGATACCGATCTTTGGAACCATGTGGAGTCGGTGGCGCGGGAGGTGTTCCGGCAGTACAACTTTCGCGAGATACGCACGCCGATATTTGAAGAGACGCGGCTGTTTACGCGCGCGGTGGGCGAAGAGACGGATATCGTGTCGAAAGAGATGTACACCTGGGCGGACCGGGGACGGGCGGCGAGTGAAGCGACGCCTCTGTCGCTGACCTTGCGTCCGGAGAATACGGCAGGAGTGGTGCGGGCGTATGTGGAGCACAAGCTGGGCGAGCGCGGCACCCTGCAGAAGCTCTATTACATGGGTCCGCAATTCCGGCGGGAGCGTCCGCAGAAGGGGCGTTACCGCCAGTTCTACCAAATAGGCGCTGAGGTGATAGGACCGGTGTCGGCCGGGAGCGAGTCTCCGGCGCGTGATGCGGAGGTGCTGGAGATGCTGGCTACCCTGCTCGACCGCGTGGGCATTACGGGATGGACGCTGGTGCTGAATTCGGTGGGTTGCAAAAACGATCGCCCGATCTATATCGCCGCGTTGCGCGACGCGTTGGCCGGGGTCAAGGACCGCATGTGTGGGGATTGCCAACGGCGCGCGAAGACAAATCCGTTGCGTGTGCTCGATTGCAAGGTGCCGGAGGACCAGCCGATCATCGACCAGTTGCCCAAGATTTCACAATTTCTGGATGAGGGATGCCGAACGCACTTCGCGTCGGTGCTGGAGATTTTATCGGCCTGCGGGATTCCGTTTGTGCTTAATGAACGCCTGGTGCGGGGATTGGACTATTACACGCGCACGGCATTTGAATTCACGCATGGGCGGCTGGGGGCGCAGAACGCGTTGCTGGGCGGGGGCCGGTATGACGGGCTGGCGGAGGCGATTGGCGGCGTGAACGCTCCGGGAATTGGATTCGCCATCGGTGAAGACCGCTTTGTGATGGCGCTGGAGTTCCAGGCGGCGGAGCGCGCAAAGGCGAAGGCAGCGGATTTTTATCTGGCGGCGCTGGGCGCAGGCATGAACATCCAGGCGGCGAAGCTGGGACGCGAGTTGCGGGCGCAGGGCATCAGCGTGGAACTGGGGGATGAGAGCTTCCGGTTGAAGAAGTCATTCGACACGGCGGAGAAGCTGGGCATCCGCAAGGTAGTGATTGTGGGAGAGGACGAGGTGCAATCGGGCGAGTTCACCGTAAAGGACATTGCGAGTGGAGAGCAGGGGAAGGTGGCGCGGGGGGAGATAGGGATAAGGGATAAAGGATAAAGGAAATCAAGATGGACCGCGGACGAAGGCGTCCGCGGAACAGACGGCGAGGGCGCCGGGATACGTGTGCTACGCAGTGCTTTCGTCGGAGATAGCGGCGGGTGTGGAGCGGTTGCTGGAGCGGTCAACGGAGCAGAAGGTCATCGCCTGGTTGATCGAATTGGGCATGCTTGTGTTGTCGCGGTGAAGCTTGCGCACCGCCAGAAAGACCGAGCTGCAAAGGGCGAAGCGGTTGGCGGTCAATTCGCTGGCATCGAAGACTAATTGTGAGCGCATGGTGGTCCTCCAGTGGTGCAGGTTGAGTGGCGTGGTTCCCTGAGGACGAATAGTGTTCGCTGAAAGAGGGATGTACAAGCAGCTATTTTGAGGTTACTCCTTAATGGACGAGAGCGGGGTGAATTCGGCAGTCACGCGGCCGCGGATGGCGGGGATAGGGCAAAGCGTACGATCAGATATCGCGAATGGTCGGCGGGGACGCCGACCCTTTTAGGCGCGGACCTCTTCGCTTTTAGGAAGGCCTTCGCGTTCCTCAATGGTTTGGCTGGGAACGGCTTTGCCGAGATCGCCTTCCCAGCGAGCAATCACAGCCGTAGCGAGACAGTTTCCCGCGACGTTGATGGCGGTGCGGCCCATGTCCATGAGCTGGTCGATAGCGAGGATGAGGAAGATCGGCTCCATCGGCAGATGAAAAGCCGGCGCGGTGGCGAGCAGGATCACCAACATGGCGCGCGGCACCCCGGCAATGCCTTTACTGGTGAGCATGAGCGTGAAGACCAGCAGCATCTGCTCTCCAAAGCTCCTGTGAATGCCCGCGGCCTGGGCAACGAAGATGGAGGCGAGGGTGAGATAGAGGGCGGAGCCTGCGAGATTGAAGCTGTATCCGGTGGGCAGGATGAAAGCGACGATCCCGCGAGGGATGCCAAAGGCTTCGAGGGATTCCATCGCGCTGGGGAAGGCGGCTTCGGAGCTGGCGGTGGCGAAGGCGATGCTGGTGGGTTTAGCGATGGCCTTCAGAAACTTGCGCAAATCAAGTCGCGCGAGGATAGCGACGGGCACAAGCACGATGGCGGCAAAGACAATCAGCGCCAGATAAAGGGTGAGCAGCAGCTTGCCCAGGTTCACCATGATTCCGAGCCCCATGGCTCCGACGGTGTAGGCGATAGCGGCGAAGACCCCGACTGGCGCGAGCAGCATGACGATGTTGGTGAACTTGAACATGGTTTCCGCGAGCGAGTCGCAGAAGGCAAGCATGGGACGGCGCTTTTCTTCGTTGAGCATGGCGAGCGCGATGGCAAAGAGGATGCTGAAGACGACCACTTGCAGGACTTGGCCTTCGGCAACCGATTTTGCGATGTTCTCAGGAAAGATGTGCAGGATGACGTCGCTGGCGGTTTGGTGGGGTGGCGCGACGATCTCCTGATGGGCGACGGCCATCATGTTCATCCCAACGCCGGCCTTTGACCAGTTGATGGCGGCCAATCCGATGAAGAGGGCGATGGTGGTGACGATCTCGAAATAGAGCAGCGCCTTGATGCCCATGCGCCCGACTTTTTTCAGGTCGGCGTGTCCGGCTATGCCCACGACCAGCGTGGAGAAGATTAGCGGGGCGATGATGACCTTAATCAGGTTGAGGAAGATTTTGCTGAGGACGACGGTATCTTTTGCGGCGTGGGGAAAGTCATGGCCGAACTCCGCGCCCAGAAGCATGGCAACGAAAATCCAATTGGCAAGGTTGCGGCGCTGGATGGCGTAAGCGGTAAAGAGGGCGAGAGAGAGCCAGCGCAGGGCGAGCAGCAGGTTGGCGTGTGTCGGCATCGCGAAGCAGAGAGCCGCCACGGCGGCGGCGGCGAGGAGCGCGACGAGGAGAATACGATGGGGCTTCATTTAGCCGTGAAGATAACACAAAGAGCTTCACTACGGAGTCACGGAGCCACGGAGAAGAGCAAGGGCTAAACCCCGGATTTCGCGGACCAATGTCGACTTCATTTGCATTCGCGTGAAGGCTTGTTTCCTATGCGTTGTCTGTAGCGTCCAGCATGGTAATGATTGGCTGCTCGCCTGAGAGTGGATAGACGGCAAAGGTGACGCGAGTCGCGATCCGCGCCAGTGGCAGCAGCGCACCTGACCGGTGAGCCCGGCTCGACGGTTCAGATCATCTCCTTGTGCCCTCTATTGCTCGTTTCCAGCTTGGGCATAATAACCTTTGCGCGCCTGCACCTTGTCGCCGTCCTTTTCCTTGACCTCTATTTTGCGGAAGCCGCCGTCCATCTTGGTGTTCGTCGGAGTGTAAGTCAGTTCGTATTGCGAGCGGAGTTCGTCGCCGATCTGCTGAAACGCTTGTTCCAGCTTCGCGAAGTTATTGCCCACCTGGATCAGGCGTCCGCCGGTCTCTTCGGAGAGCTTGCGCATGTCGCCGGGACTTCCCTGCCCGCTATCGCTGATCAGTATCACATAGCAGATGGTGTCCGCCTTCTGCGTGGCCTCGATGGCGTCGCGCAGCTTCATCTGGCTCCCCTGGTCGCCGCCGTCGGTGAGGAATATGAGTGCCTTGCGTCCCGCCTCCTGCTTCATTTTGTCATTGGCCGCCAGGTATGCCGCGTCGAAGAGCAGCGTGCCTTTCGGAGGCATGTTAATCGGGCCCTGGCCAATGCCGGGAATCCCGCCGCCCCCTCCACCCACATTGATGCGTTCTTTGTTGAGGGCGTGAATCAATGCCTGCTTGTCCCCGGTGAGGTCCTCATCCAGGTTGACGTTGACGTCAAAGCTGATCATGAAGGCTTCGTCTTTGGGCGTGAGTACCTGCTTGATAAACTGTGCGCCCGCCTCTTTCTCATAGTCGAGAACGCGCATCTGGCTGCCGCTGGTATCGATCATCAAGCCAAGGGTAAGGGGGCGGTCAGTGTCTGCGCGAAAGGACTTGATGGTCTGCGGCGTGCCGTCTTCGAGCACGGTGAAGCTGTCTTTAGTAAGGTTGGGCACCAGCGCTCCGTGCTTGTCCTTAACCACGAAATAGACGGGGACTTCGCGAACGTTGGCGCGGAACGTCGGCCCCTGAGGCTGCTCTTGCGTGTCCGCTGGCGGAGAAGCGGGCGTGGTCTGTTGCGCCGCCGCGAACGCACACACGCAGAGGAGCAGGGCGCATAACTTCAGTCGTGCAAAGCTCATACTTATATGATGAACTTAGTTGGGGCAGGTAGCGCCCGATTGTGCATCGAATGTAAGGTAAGCGGTTTCAGGAGGGCTTTTGCGCGTGCGTCGTGGTTCAATTTCGGCGGCAACAATCATGTTGCTCGCTTTGTGGCTAGGCTCCCCAAGTCTGGCGGGCGCGCAACAAACGGATTTGCCGGATGCGCCAAAGGCCCAGTTCCCTTCGAACCCGAGTCCCATGCCGGGGTCGGCCCCGCTCCCTCCGCAGGCGGGAGTGCAGCCCGATCAGCCGGCTCCGCCGGTGCCAGAGTCGATTGCGGCGACGCAGCAGGCCCCGCTCGCGCCTCCCAAGACAGTTGCTGACCAGGAAAAGCTCGATCAGGTATTTCGGGTGAGCGTTAATCTTAAAATTCTTCCCGTCACGGTCAAGAACAACGCCGGCAAACCGGTACAGGATTTGCAGCAGAACGATTTCGCTATTTATGAAAACGGCGTCCCGCAGCAGATCCGGTACTTTTCCAGCGAGCCGTTTCCGCTCTCCGCCGCAATCGTTATCGATACCGGATTGCCCGACACCACGCTCAACCGGGTCAAGCAGACCTTGCGCTCGTTGAACGGCGCGTTCGGCCCCTACGATGAGCTGGCAGTGTTCAGCTACGGCGGGACGGTGACTCAGCAGAGTGATTTCGGACCGATTCAGAATGCGCGATTTTCCACGGCGGTGGCGCAGCTCGACAAGATAAAGGGACGCTACAATGGCGGCGTTCCCATTACCGGCGGCCCACTGGCTTCCGGTCCCATGGTGAACAATCATCCGATTGATCCGACCACGCGGCCCCGGGGCATCGATAACCCCAGCGGAATACGGGACTCGCGGGTAATGAATGATGCGCTGCTGGCTGCCGCCGAGGCGCTATCACGGCGCAACCGGGGGCGGCGCAAGCTGATCATCATCATCAGCGATGGGCGCGAATACAACAGCCGCAATAGCTATAGCGACGTTTTGAAGGTGCTGCTGAATGACGAGATCATCGTGGATGCAATCGCGCTCGACGCCGCGGCCGTCCCGGTGTTGAACAAGATTGAGCAGATCCATATACCCACCCAGGGCTATGGAGATCTGCTGCCCAAATATGCGAATGCCACCGGGGGCACTGTCTATCGCGAACTCTCGCGCACCGCGCTCGAACGATCCTATGCGCAAGCCACAGCCGACGCGCGTAATCAGTACACCATAGGATATAGTCCAAAGACGCCGAACATCAGCGGAGAGTATCGCCAACTGGACGTGCGGGTACACCGTCCGAACCTGCGGGTGTTCGCGCCGGACGGATATAACTCCCTCCCTGCGCGGCAGCAGTAGAATTACGTAGCGGTCCCACTTTGCGCGATCCAGATAACGGAACTTGAAGCTGGGTACGCTCTCACCAAGGTTCTTGGCTCTCGCTGCGCTTATCTCGGTTGCACTGGCCGCCTGCCTCGCTCAGAACCAGCCTGTTCAAACCACTCGCAATGAAGTAGAGTCCGTTTAAGACCCCATGAGTTCCATCGATGAAGTTCTGCAGTCTGACTTCCGGCTGCGCGAGTTCCGTCCCCATCAGCGCGAGATTATCGAGGATGTGCTCGGCGGCCATGACGTGGTTTGCGTGATGCCGACCGGCGCCGGCAAGAGCCTGTGCTTCCAGCTTCCGGCAGTGGTGCTGCGCGGATTGACGGTGGTAATGTCTCCGTTGATCTCGCTGATGGCGGACCAGGTGGCGCAATTGAAGTCGCTGAATATCCCTGCGGCGTTTCTCAATGGCTCGCAGAATGCGGAAGAGCAGCGCAACGTGCTCGACAAGCTGGAGCGCGGCGCGCGAGGGCTTCTGTATATTGCTCCCGAGCGGCTGAGTGCCCCGTCGTTCCAGCGGCTGGTTCCGCGGCTCAAGCCCCGTTTGCTGGTGGTGGATGAGGCGCATTGCGTCAGCTTCTGGGGCCACGATTTCCGTCCCGAGTACATGCGCATCGCCGAATTGCGCGAACAACTTGGCTCTCCCGTGACCATGGCGTTGACCGCGACCGCAACCCCGCAGGTGCGGCAGGACATTGTAGCAATGTTGAAGCTGCGCGCGCCGAAGATGCACGTCACCGGATTCGACCGCCCTAACCTCACATATTCCTGCCACGCTATTTCGAGCGAGGTGGAGAAGGACGCGATGCTGACCCGCTTTCTTTCCCGGCAATCGGGTAGCGGGATTGTGTATTGTTCGACGCGAAAGGCGGTGGAACAATTGGAAGCCCTGCTGGAAAAGCAATTCCCCAAGCGCAAAGTCTGTGGCTACCATGCGGGGATGCCGCAAGGCGCTCGCCAGAAAAACCAGCAGCAATTCATGGATGCCGCGGATTCGATTGCGGTGGCGACCAACGCCTTCGGCATGGGAATTAATAAGCCGGGCATTCGCTTTGTGCTGCATTACAACTTGCCCGGCAGCGTTGAAGCCTATTATCAGGAAGCAGGCCGGGCGGGGCGCGATGGCGATCCGGCGCAGTGCGTTCTGTATCACGGGATGCGCGATCTGATGACCCACAAATTCTTTATCAGGAATATTGGCGACAACAATGAGGCCCTGTCGGATGCGGAGATCGTCCGCTTGCAGGGGCTGGCGCAGCGCAAGCTCGATCTGATGTATCAGTATGCCACGCGACAGCGCTGCCGGCGTCGGCAGATCCTCGATTACTTCGGCGAGGCAACCGCGGTAAAGGGCTGCACCTGTGATGTCTGCGCAGGCGGCGGCCAGCCCGCTTCTGATAAAAACTTCGTCGCGCCTTGGATGAAGCATGAAGCTTCTGGGCGCAAGCAGCAGCCTGCGCTGAGCACCCGGTCACCGGAGCGAAAGCGGCGGCGGGACAGGCCAGTTCGCAACAACTCGGAACCCGACGAAAAGCCCCTCGACAGCGGGGCGCAAGTTCGATTCGATCAACTACGCCAAGTGCGCCTGCAACTTGCGAAAGAGCAGTCTGTGCCCGCCTTTTGCATTTTGCCCAACAAGGCATTGCGTGAGATCGCGCGACTGGCTCCTCAGTCCAACGCCGAACTCGCGGCAATCAAGGGCATGGGCGCTATCAAGATAGAAAAATTTGGAGCTGCCCTGCTCGCGGCATTCCCATCGCCGGGTCACGCTTTGCGTGAAAACCAGCGGGAAACTGCTCCTCCCCGGCAAACAATTCCACGCGCGAGAGAAGCCCGCGTTTACGCGTCCCCGCCGCCTTCAACTCGTCCTGTAGAGGACGAAGTTGTTCTCGATCACAATGCCGCGGCGCGCTTCGAGCGCCTTAAAGCAGCCCGCACCGAACTCGCCACGAAAAATAACTGGCCTCCCTACTTCGTCCTGAACGACAGCGCGCTGCTCGAGGTTGCGGCGGCTGCGCCCACTTCCATTGCGGCGCTCGCCGAAGTGAAAGGCGTGGGAGTACACAAAGCATCTAAATGGGGCAGCGCGCTGCTCGACGCATTGGCCCGCACTTGACCTTACCGGTTTACTGCATAGAGAACTTTGACGCTCCCCTCCACCGCGACCGGCGCTCCATTGCGCGAGAACGGCTTGTACTTCCACAACCGCACTGCTTCGATTGCGGAATGCAGAAGCTCGGGTGGGCCCGAGACGGGGAACAGCGACGCCACTTCCCCTTCGCTATCAATAACCGCTTCGAGCACCACCGCGCCCTGAATATTGCGCGCCTTTGCCATCGCGGGATACGCGGGCTCCCCCTTGCTCACCAGGTTGGCTTGCAAGGAGCCCGGCGAGAGAGCAACAGGAGCACCGGCGTGAAATGCTTCCGGATGGAAGATGTATCCCAGACGGGGCGTTGGTCCGGGGCTGCAAAACAAGCCTAGAGTCGAGCCTTCGAGTGGAGATGGAAAACTCGCTCCTTTGGCGGCGTCCGCGGCGCGATCCAGAAAGGCCGGCTCCCCCTCCAAGGGATCGGCAGACGTGACCTGGCCCTCGCCGCCCACTTTGATGCTAAGCACGCTGAATATCACGCGCCCCGCTGTCACGGGACACGAAGGCCATTGCGCCGCTACCGCATCCTGGAAGCCATGCGCGGGCCCGGCGCTCAGTAGAGCAATCGTCAGCAGCGCGAACCTGCACACGGCATTCAGTGAAAACTTCACACTCGGCGTTTAGTTCCGCGAACGAAATGCATGATCAGTGCGATGATGGCCACAATCAAAAGAATGTGAATTGCCGCACTGGTGACGTGTACGCCCAGCCAGAAGATCAGCCACAGGGCAATCAGGACAACAAAGATTCCGATCCACATGGGTAAGTGCCTCCGCTGACTATGATGGGAGTTGCACATTTAATGTTGCTCCCATAAAAACTACTTTGAACGATAATGGAAGCGACCATGCCAGATGCCAACGTAAGTCCCCTGCCCGCGCTGCCGCTCTCCGTGGAAGGCGCTTCCATCCTTCACCAGTTCTTTCGCCTCGACTGGTCTCTGTGGAACGAACTTACCGAAGCCGAGCGCGAGACCATCGTAGCCGAGGCCAGGGTCGCCCTCGAAGACCTGGCCACCGGAACGGACGGGCAGACCGCACTTTTTACCGTGTTGGGCCACAAGGGCGATCTGCTGCTCATCCACTTTCGCAACAGCTTTGAACAACTGGGGCAAGCGGAGCACGCGGTGGACCGCCTGCGATTGCGCGAGTTGCTCGAACCGACCACCTCATTTCTATCGGTGATTGAATTGGGCCTCTATGAATCCACGGTCAAGCTCTACCGCGCGCTGATCGAACAGGGAGTCGAAGCCCACAGTGAAGAATGGTCGCGCGAGGTAGAGCAGACGCTTGCCCGCCAGCGGGAGGCGATGGCGGCGCGGCTGTTTCCCGAAATTCCCAACACCAGGTTTGTCTGCTTTTACCCTATGGACCGCCGCCGCGGTGACGTGAACAACTGGTACACGCTGCCCCTCGAGGAGCGCCAGCGGCTGATGCACGATCACATGCTGGCCGGGCGCCGCTATACCGGGCAGGTGAAGCAGATCATCTCCGGCGCGATTGGTTTTGACGACTGGGAGTGGGGTGTGGACCTCTTCTCCGACGATCCGCTGGTGTTTAAGAAATTGATCTACGATCTGCGCTTCGATCCGGCGAGTGCTCTGTACGCGGAGTTCGGCCCCTTTTATGTAGGTCAAAGACTGCTTGCCGCCGACCTCGAGCAACTGCTAACCATCTCCTAAACCGGTTTATGTGAAATAGCTGCGCCTGGAAGCGGCTGCTCCTGGTCCTCGACTTGGTTTTGCTTCTTCCCCCGCAGATAGTCCTGCGCGGCGCGGTAGCCCTCCAGGGTTCCCACATCCATATAATGCTCGCCCGCGCAGGTCGCCCGCACCACGTTGCCCGCCGCTATAAACGCATTGAGCAGGTCTCCCAGATACTCGTCCTCGCGATGCCGCGCCTCCCACAACAGCTTGAGCGCATGGAAGGCCTCGCCGGTCGCAGTCACTGCTCCCCACACCCAATGGGAATGGGCGTCCGCCTGCTTGACTTCCACCTTGCTCACGAACCCCTGCTCGTCGATCACCACCGCATCGAACACCTGCGGATTAGGCACCGGAAACAGCAGCAGGTCCACATCCGCGCCATGGCTCGCGAGCGAATCGAGCGTGGGATGGTATGCATTCTCCGGAAACCAGATTGTGTCCGGCAGCCCCAGCAGCACCTGATCGTGCATGTGCGCAAACGCCTCCGCGCGAAACAACGCATCGCACAATCCCCGCGGCTGCTGCTGCACCACATAAAAGATCTCGGCCGCATAGTCGCGCTCGGCATAATATTTCACCAGATCGGACTTCTCCGCGGAGATGACGAAACATATCTGGTCCGCCCCGGCGGCGATCATGCGCTCCACCAGATACTCGCTCACCGCCTTGGGACGCTCCACGCCTTCAATCAGGCGCGATCCTACCGGCAGCAACTCTTTAGGAAATCCCAGCGGTTGAATGCGCTGCCCCGCCCCGGCAGCCGGAATGATGCCGATCACAAGGACGCCTCTCTGTAAACTGCCTTGATCCGTTCCAAATCGAGCGATGCCGCGTCCTCGCACGCCTTGATGAACTGCCGCGCTCGCACATCCCCGGTATGCTCATCGAGCGTTCGCTCCCGCGCGCGCCGCGCCATCTCCTTCCGCTCCGTTGCATCCATATCCAGCGCGTGCCTCACATCTTCCGCCGCGCGCACCACCCGCAACTCGGAATTCAGGTCGAAAAAATCGCCCAGCCCCTCCCATTCGTCCGTGACAATCGGAGTTCCACATGCCGCCGCCTCGAAAAACCGTCCCGACGGACAATGCCCCCACGCCGCCATCTCCGCACGCGTAACGTTCAGCGCCCACTGCGATGACGAATAAAGCGCCGCATGGTCTTCCACCGAAACGTGCTCCAGCCGGCGCACATTCCCCGGTATCTCCATCTCCGCCGGATACATCGAGCCCGCCAGCAGAAACTTCTTCTTCTCCATGCGCCGCGCCGCACCCATCAACAGCGTCTCCACCTTTTCCTGCCGGTCCGCCGCGTAAGTTCCCATGTAACTCAGATCGCACTCGAACTCGGCGCGCGATCGCACCCGATAGTAAGTGTCGGGATCCACACACCCGTATAACGGACGAGCAATCCGCGCTCCATACCCGCTCTCTAGTTGACTGAGAATGCGCCCTCCAGTGAAACTGAGCACCAACTCAAAGCGCGCGATCTGCTCCGGACGTATATACTCGACCGCCTCCCCTCGCTTCCATTTGCCCAAAGTAATGGGAGTATCGAGGTCGTAATAAACATGGATCGGCCCATCCGCCGCCAACATCACCTCCGCGATCTCCGCTCCCTCCGAACAATAACTGGCATTCACCACAATGTCCGAGGAACCCGCGGCAATCTGCGCCCACGGCCGCACCGTGCCAAAGCTGGGATAAAGCACGATGTCGCAGTAATCGCATTTATCGAAGTCGCGGTGCCGTGCATAATAAGGCACATCCCGCTCATAAAACGTGACCTCATGGCCCAGCCGATGCAGCCCCCGAATTAGCGCCCGGTAGGGCGTAGCATGTCCGTTGCCCCATGAAGAGGAGATCGTCAATCCAAAAAATGTAATCCTCACAAATCTCCTGCTGATTCCCCTAGCCCACTTCTCCCGCTACGAAAAACTCCTGCTACGAAACGACGCTTTTTGGGTACCCCCCCCCGACTTCAGTCTGGGGATTAACGGATGCAAACACAATGGCGCTTTAGCGCCTGAGGTAACACACTTTCTTATCCGCTACACCGTTAGACGTAAGTACATTGTGAATGGGTTGGCTATGCACGGCCCATGAAAATTGACCCCTGCTACATAGGCGGCCCCACTAACTCCAACTCAGGAAACGCCGCTCTATACAGACGCTGATCGAGTGTTAACAGCCGATATCCATGTACCGCCGCATGCGCTCCGATGAGAAAATCAGCGAGAATGCGGCGTGGCAATGCGTCTTTCTGCTTATTCCGCCTGCGGACATAACCCTGAAATGCGCCACCTGCTGCCCGCCATGCTCGCTCCCCTAAGCTCCACTCGATTCGGATTCCGGTCTCGGCAAAAAATGCATCCAGCATCGACTCCGAGCGGGCAGGCAGAGCCAGCAATTCTGCATATCCTGCGCCGCTAATCACTAATGCGCCAATCGCCTGCGCCTCATCGAGCGCTTTCTGTGCGGCACGATTGAGGTCTGCGTCCCTGTCCCACAGCGCAATGAGCACATTGCTATCGAGCGCTGTGGTCACTCTCCGCGCAACTCACGCACCCAGGTCATGATGGCAGTCTTGCCGGAGCCGATCTGCGGATTCCCAATACCTCTATACCGCGCGAACCGGCTCTCTCTGCGCATCGGTACGACCCGAATGTCGCCTTCACAGTCCTCAAACAGGAGACTGTCGCCGGGCTGCACCCCAAGCGCCCTCCGCACCTCGTTAGGCACCGTAATTTGCCCTTTGCTGGTGATTTTGGCAACTTTCTGCATAACAATCCTTACTTCCTGAATATACTCCTTACCGCAATCATCGAGCACTCCCAATTCCTTCGCCTGTGGAATTCTGAAATCCCTGCTTTTGCAAATTGCTTGATTCTCATCTGCCAAGGGGTCTTCGGCCGTTCTTTCTAGCAACCTTCTTTTCCACCTTCCCACACCCTTCCACAAGGCCGCCCCGAATTCGAGCATTGACCGCGCTGTTCCCTGCCTTCTAGTCTCCAGTAGCACCCGTAGGTCGACACCCGAAACTCGAAATGCCACTGCATTCTTTCCACAGGAAAATCATCTAACATACAACATATTGTGGTTCTAACTTGACAACCGCTATATGCGGGAGTATTTCTGATATCCCAGGGCATTGAAGGAACCATTTCACTGCCCCGGTAAACCTCTGGTTACCGATCTTTGTGTCTCACACCGCAATCCAGTGCAGCCCGTCTTTCGAGCGGGACGGCTGCCATCCTCCAAACCCTGGGTCGCTCGAAACCGGCCCCAGCCACGCCACCGGCCCAACGGCGTTGCAAATTCCGAGGAGAACGACATGGCCGAAACCAACGTCACCAACTCAGCCCCCAAAACCTCCACTGCGCCCGCCACCGCGCCCAAATCCAGCAAGCCCGAACCGCAAAAGGGCCTCGAAATCAAGCGCCGCTTCACCCGCCCCGGCGAAGACCCCTACAACCAGGTCGAGTGGGACCTCCGCCTCGCCCAGATCACCGACTCTCAGGGCAAGGTCATCTTCGAGCAGCGCGACGTCGAAACTCCCAAGGATTGGTCCATGACGGCGACCAACATCGTCGCTAGCAAATACCTCCACGGCACACTCGGCACCCCCCAGCGCGAGTCCGGAGTCCGCGCCCTCATCTCCCGCGTCGCCGGCACCATCACCCGCTGGGGCAAGTCCGGCGGATACTTCCGCTCCGATGCCGACGCTGACGCCTTCCACGATGAGCTGGTCCACATCCTGGTCGAGCAGAAGTGCGCCTTCAACTCTCCGGTCTGGTTCAACGTCGGATGCGATCAGCTCGAGCCCAACTCCGACGCGCAGAACTGGCACTGGAACGCCGAATCCGGACAAATTGAGTTCTCCGTCACCGGCTACTCGAAGCCCCAGTGTTCGGCCTGCTTCATCAACTCCGTGAAGGATTCGCTCGACTCCATCCTCACCCTCGCCAAGACCGAAGGCATGCTCTTCAAGTGGGGCAGCGGCGCAGGCTCCAACCTCTCCGCCATTCGCGGGTCTATGGAAACCCTCAGCGGCGGCGGCACAGCGAGTGGCCCGCTCTCCTTCATGCGCGGCTTCGACGCCTTCGCCGGCGTCATCAAATCCGGCGGCAAGACTCGCCGCGCCGCCAAGATGGTTGTGCTCAACATCGACCACCCCGACATCGAAGACTTCATCCAGTGCAAGGTGAAGGAAGAAGAGAAGGCCTGGCATCTCATCCAGGCCGGCTACGACGGCTCCGGCCCCGACTCCGAAGCCTACAGCTCCATCTTCTTCCAGAACGCTAACAACTCCGTCCGCGTCAACGATGACTTCATGCACGCGGTCGAGACCGGCGGCACCTTCTCGACCCTCACCGTCAAAGATCGCAAACCCGTGAAGGAGTATCAGGCACGAGACCTGATGCACACCCTCGCCGAAGCGACATGGCAGTGCGGTGACCCCGGCATGCAGTACGACACCACCATCAACCGCTGGCA
>JBDTLH010000151.1:0-7692 GCA_039934875.1 Acidobacteriaceae bacterium
CCGACCAATCAGTCAGCCCTGCCACCGCCGCACCCAGCGCACCCGCCAACCCAATCCCGATCGAGGTATCAGCAGCCAGCGAAAATTCCTTCCGCCCGCTGCTCCACTCCAGACCATCGCAGATGAGTGCGACCGTCCATGCGCCAATGGGAATGTCCGTCAGGATAACGTGCAGCGGCTCGCCTATCCAGGTACCGTGCAGAAAGTTCTTGATTCTTTGTCCGTTCGCGCCCGCAGCGGCAAACGGTTTATGCACCAGCTTTTGCAGTTCTTCTTCGAACGGCTTGAGTTGTGGTATTTGCGATTCCTTGTAGTCTGTCCCACCAGTGATGTCAGGAGTTGCCATGTTCGCCTCTGTACGGTGGGAAGCACACACCTCATTTAGGGATGCCCAGACTGTCACTAGGCAAGTAGCCATGAGTCTGGCACGGCCAATAAGACCATCACTGTTACATTAACCAGAGCTCATCTGCCGGGAATAAAACTCGTGAGCACATCCCGAAGCCGTTCACCAAAGTTGCTGGTCAATGACCAGGGACTCGGTTGACGAATGACATGCAGCGGACCATTCTTTTCAAGGATTTCATAATCGCTGCCGCCATCTGGCCTGCGGAAGAAGTGGAGCGTGATGGTCGCCTTTCCCACATGCAGGTTACGCAGGGTGATCTCCGGCAGCCATTCTGGGAGGTGCGGATCAACCAGCAACATATTCAAAGGAGCGTATGGATACAGCCCCAGCAACGCCTGGACCAGCCAAAAGAGCGAAGAAGAGGACCACGTCTGCGGCCAGTTTGACTGCGGATACATCGCCGGGAAAGGATGATCTTCATCGCGTTGATGCCCGCTCAAGAGCTCGGGCAGCCGGTAGAATTCGAACAAGGAAGCGGCTTCAAATTGCGCTCGCGCAATTCGTTCCACATGCTGATGTAATCCTAAGCGCATCAGTCCCATGGCGAAGGTACCGTGTTCAACCGGCCAAACCGAACCACGATGATAGCTGTATGGGTTGTAGGCCGGATGCAACGAAGAGAGCGTACGAATACCCCAACCGGTGAAAAGATCGGGGGCGAGCAGACGGTCGGCAGCGTGCTGTACGAGGGCATCGTCGGCGATACCGGAGGCCAGAACATGCCCGGCATTTGAGGCGATGGACTTGACCTGCCGTTTGTCCGGATCGAGCGCCATGGCAAAAAAACCCTCATCTTCCATCCAGAACTTGTCATTAAACCGTTTTTTCAGCTCTTCCGCTTCGTGGTAAAGCCGCTTGGCATCTTCCTTTTCATCGAGCCACCAAAAAACTTCAGAAAGTTGCAGCTTGGAAAAATATAGGAAGCCTTGCTCTTCGCTGGGACTGATGGGAACGTCCACTTGCGAGCCATCCTCATACACCATTGCATCTCCGGAGTCTTTCCAGCCCTGATTTTTGAGCCCGTCGCGGGAGCGGGTGCGGTATTCGGAGAAGCCATCGCCATCCTGATCCCCCAGCGTATCCACCCAATGCAGCGCCTTCATGGCGGGCGAGATGTATGGCCGCACGGCATCTTTATCGCCCGTCCAATGCCAGAGTTCGGCGACCACGGAAGCATACAAGCCGGAGGTGGTCAGCGATCCGTAATAGCGCTGGCGAGGATTGAAGTTCAGTATCTCCAGTGGGCCGGTTTGTGCCTCATGCAGCATTCGGCCTGGCTGTTCATCTCGCCAATCATTGGACTCCGTGCCTTGATAGCGGGCCAGAGCGGGAAGCGTCCCCTGCATCATCTCCGGACTGGCAATCGCCGCCTGCAATGCGGCGGTGAGCGTATCGCGGCCAAACAATCCTAGATAGACCGGTAGACCCGCGGCCATGGTCCAGGCGTTCTCGCGTTCATCGAGATCGTGCAAGCGCAAGGCCACGATGTCGCGGGTAGCTTGTTCGAGAGCGCCTACGACCACCGGCGCCAGAGTGTTTCGCTCCAGCCCCGCGAATTGCGTGGTATCCGCGAGAAACCGGTCACGCAGCCGGTCGAAGCGGGTCCCTTCGGCAAAGAACGAATGGCAGGAATACGCCGGGGGCATGACTTCGCCTTCAATCTTGGGAATCAGATTGATGCATGAATGCCAAGTACCCTGTGGCTCTAAAGTGATCTGAAAGGTGAGGCGTTTGTTGCGATAGCGGGGCGCTGAACCGGCGTTCTCGATACGCACGATCAAACCACGATGGGTGGTGGCGGTCCCCTTTTCCTGTTGGTTAGAGAAGCTGTGAGTAGCGCGATAGTCGAATTCCAATTCCCAAGCTTTATCTTTTTCACCAGACCCGAGTTGCCGAAACCCGCGGCGAATCTTGCCCCGTTGTTGCCTTGTGCCTCCTGTTACTTCGCCATAATCGGCGAAGTCCGCATCGAGGGCGATCCCAAGCTGGAACGAGACTTGCTCTTGCGTGTAGTTGGTCAGGTCGAGGTCTTCGTGCACTCCCAATCCGACATAACGCGAGATACACAGTTCCAAGGTGTCCTGCGAGGGTTGCTCCAGGTATCCGCTGCCGCGGTTCGAAGTTTTTGTGACCGAAACCTTTGGGGGTGCGATGTAATAACCCATCCAGGAGTGCTGTTCCACATTACTTAACGCTACGGGTATGAATGGCTTGCGGTCGATAAAATAGCGGTAATCAGAGAGCAGCCGGGTTTGATGCACGAAGAAACCATCCTGCGAGAGGGGATGAATGAATCCATCTCTGGCAGTTACGATAACGCTGCGATCTTGACTCACATGCAACTGGTCGGAACGCGGACGTAGCCGTATCAGGCAGTTCTTTCGTCGGTAGGTCATCTCTCCAATGTTAAACCGCTTGGGGGTGAGGCTTGGCACAACAATTCGGCTCTTCCGCCGCCATCCAGCTACCCGATTGTAGCGCTAATCCTTTGCTTCTTGAATATCCACCGGAAACTGGGTTACTTAGAACGGTACATGTACTATCATTCGACACAAACAAATGTAACTGATGAGGGAGATCGAAACCGATGAAAGAGCCGAGCCGCAGCCTGTTGATCGGGGAGGGGTGGATACAGGCGATTCTGCTGGTGGTGATCTGCGGGTTTATGATCCTCGGCCTGCTCGCCTACCGGACCTATACCGACGAGCCGCCGATCCCCGCGACGGTGGTGGATGCGAGCGGAAAGGTGCTCTTCAGCGGCGCGGAGATAACCGCCGGGCAGGAGGTCTTTCTGCGCAATGGGCTGATGGAGTACGGCTCTATCTTCGGACATGGCGCTTACCTGGGACCCGACTTTACCACTGACTACCTGCATCGCGCCGCCCTGATCACGATTGACCACTATGGCGGGTTGTCGTCGAATGACGCCCGGCAGCACGCGATTGCCGATTTCAAAACCAACCGCTACGACCCGGCGACCGGAGTGCTCACTTATACGGCGGCACAGGCGGATGCGTTTGAGCAGCTCAATCTTTACTATGCGGATTTCCTCGGCACTCCGACCACCAAGTTTGGATTGCGGCCTTCCGCTATCACCGACCCGCAACAGATCCGAGAACTGACCGCATTCTTTAGCTGGTCGGCATGGTCGGCTGCGGCGTTGCGCCCGAACCTCCAATATTCCTATACCAACAATTGGCCGCCGGAGGCGCTGGTGGCGAACCATCCTACGCCCGATACAGTGGTTTGGAGCGTGCTCTCGCTGATCGCGCTGCTGGGCGGCATCGGGCTGTTGCTGGCGGCGTTCGGAAGATGGAATTTTCTGGGTTGGCACGGGCGCGAAAGAGACTCGATCACATTTCGATCTCCGGATGATGTTGCGCTGACTCCGGCGCAGCGCTCGTGCGCCTGGTTCTTTCTGGTTATGGCGCTGCTGTTTCTGGCACAAGCGCTTTTGGGCGGGGCCTCGCAGCATTACCGGTCGGAGATATCGAACTTCTTCGGCTTCGACCTGGCGCGTGTTTTGCCGTTCAACATTGCCCGTACCTGGCATGTGCAACTGTCTATTTTCTGGGTCTCCACCTCTTTTCTGGCGGCAGGCATTTTCATCGCGCCCATGATTACAGGGCACGAACCGAAGGGCCAGAACTGGCTCTCCTATGCGTTGCTGGGCGCTCTGGTTCTGGTGGTGGTGGGAAGTTTGGCGGGCGAGTACGCGGGCATTCGGGGGTGGATCACACACGGATGGTCGTGGTTCGGGAACCAGGGCTTCGAGTATCTTGATCTCGGGCGCTTCTGGCAGGTGCTGCTGACGGTGGGCCTGTTTTTCTGGGTGATCATATTGTTCCGCGGACTTCGCGGCACGCTGGTGGCGGAGCATGTGGGGAACATGCCGTGGCTGTTCTTCTTCTCCGCGCTTTCGATTCCGGCGTTCTATGCGGTGGGGTTACTTGCCCGCCCGGACTCGCACTTTACGACGGCGGATTTCTGGCGCTTCTGGGTGGTCCATCTGTGGGTGGAAGATTTCCTTGAGCTGTTCACCACGATCCTGGTCGCCTACATCTTCGTGCTGCTCGGAGTGGTGCATGAGAGGGTGGCATTGAAGGTGGTATACCTTGACATTTTGCTGTACTCCGCCGGCGGCGTGGTAGGCACCATGCATCATCTTTATTTTTCGGGAGAGCCGGCCATTCACATGGCGTTGGGCGCATTTTTCTCGGCGGCGGAGGTGATCCCGCTGACCTTTCTGACGCTGGAGGCGTGGAGCTTTCTGCAACTCGGCGCGGAGCAGAATGCAAACGCGCGCACTCCGTTTCCGCACTTCTGGGCGGTCATGTTCCTCGCCGCGGTGGGCTTTTGGAACTTTTTGGGCGCTGGAATATTCGGGTTCCTGATTAACCTGCCTATCGTTTCTTATTATGAGATCGGGACTGCGCTGACCGCCAATCACGCCCATGCTTCGATGATGGGCGTCTATGGAATGCTGTCGGTGGGGTTGGCCCTGTTCTGCCTGCGTTACATGGTTCCGGAGAAGCTGTGGAGCGACCGGGCGGCCAAGACGAGCTTCTGGTCGCTTAACATCGGCCTGGCATGGATGGTCTTTGCGTCGCTGTTCCCTCTGGGCGTGTTGCAGCTTTATCATTCGGTGAGCGTGGGATACTTTGATGCGCGGTCGCTCAAGTTCCTCTCGAATTCCACCAACGCTTTTCTGGAATGGCTGCGCCTTCCCGGCGATGCGCTTTTTATCATCGGAGGGGTGCTCCCCGTCGTCTATCTAGCATGGCTCGGAGTACGCCACATGAAATGTGGGGCGAGGTTTGAAGAAGAGCGCGGCGAGTTGTTCACGGAGTTGGTGAAGTCGAATCGAACGGACGCATGATTTCGGGAATTCACGTTGAGGTATTGCTGGCCGCGGTTTATGCGGTGTTCTTGGCCGGGGTGTCCTTTATTTTGGAGGCGCTGGCGCGGCGTTCGCATAAAAGGTCTCAGCGTTATCGAAATTTCGGGTTCACTTATCAGGAGAAGATGGACCAGTGGGAGTGCCCGGCGGGAGCATTGTTGACGCGGCAAGACACGGACCTCGAACGGCGAGTCATACGCTATGGCGCGCAGGCCCACACCTGCAACGCCTGCAACCTGAAACAGCACTGTACCGATTCGAACCAAGGGCGCATTCTGGAGAGCCGCGCGGACTCCTGGGTGGAATCGGAGCTGCGCCGCTTCCATCGGGGCATTTCTCTGGCACTACTGCTGTTGGCAACAGTCATTCTTGTGGCTGAATCTGTCCGGCATACGAAGCGGTTAGAGCTAGTCGTCATATGCTGTTTGTTGACACCCATCATGATCGTTGCGGCGAAGCTCTTCGCCTCGTTTATTGCGCAAAGGCAGAGCAGCTCGAAGGGCAACACACTTTGAAATTGCTTGGCGAGGGCAACCATGAGCGATTAACTCGCCTCCCCATAAATCCAGTAGACTTGGTTCGGGCCCAGAAACATTCAGCAAAAGACAAGCAGTTCATTTCGTACAATATTCGTCCAAACGGTTCGACATTAAGTCGATATTTCGTGCATGTGGCACAACTCCAGAAAACATAAGTTACGTAGGATCAATCGCCAGACTGGTTCAACTCACGTCGTCGTCGCTCTATTAAGAACTGCCCTAAGGTCTTCCCTATATTGGGGGTATGAATGGACCCCTGAGGCCCTGGATGAATAGGGGACTGAACCTGGGGATGATTTGTATCCGATCCAGGGGGCTTTGCCTAATAACCCCCTCCTGCCCAAAAACCCCCGTTGTGCACGGTTGAGGGTGGACTTCATTCTGCGCCACAACATAAGGTTCTTGGGAAGCTCGGCGTGCATACGCACCAGTAAACCGGGCCACCATGTCCTCTTCGGCACTTAAATCGATATCGCTTCGACTGGCATTTGCGGACGAAGGTCGAGCTGCTCACCTCAATTCGTCCGCTGGAGAGCGAAGCCCATCCCCAATCGTCCGCATTCACGCAAGCGTCATAAGGGCTCTATCGACAGTCTGAAACAAACGCAAAGGATCGGTTGCGGTCAGCGGCACATTCAGCACATACGCATACCGATTTAACGACTGCGGATTGGTAATATTATGCTGCCGGCTCGCCTACGTCCACGGATGACCCGATTCAAATTCGATGCCCTGTATGGTCGCAAGTGACTCCCGAAGGAATGCTCCATAATGTTCGAGCGGCTACTGTCCGAAAGAGCCTTATGACCGCTGCTTCGTCCTGCACGGATCATTGCAAGTCGCCTTACAGTCCGGCGGTGCCGACCATCAGCAGATCGAGGTTTTGGGTGCCGCTTTGCCCAGGATCGTTGAAGAAAGCGTTTTTCCGCCTCGAAGCCCTGACTTGTTGTCATCTCGTCTTAAGGCATTGTCGGGACATCCATACCGCACATCGATGGACTCGAAGTCCCGGAAGGATCTGAGGCGCTGCCCGAGACTGGCTTCCAAGGAAACCACCGAGACTGAACAGCACGACCTGTTAAGGGCGGGAGATACCGGATCAATTTCCGGCAGTTCCGCGCAGTAGCACCAGTTCTCAGCACAAGAGATGTATGCCGGCCATAGAAACGTTTGCAGAACTCGTGAATTTCGGCACTCCAACTCGATGGACCTAACGGACACTCTTGATTTGTGGGATTGCATTTTTTCTGTAAGCGTCTGTGAAACAAGGCGACTCCATCCTCGGGGAATGGCAAGGGCGGATGGCTGAGCAGTACGGTTTAGCCGGAGCCATCGACGCAGCGCATTTTCCCGCCTCAGTGAGGGACAGAATTCCGTCACTGGCGAACAGCTAGTCCGGCGTAACGGCCAGAAATATATGACCGCCGAAGGAATGACCGTGAAGCCCGTCGAACACCGGCTGGTTGGGACGCCACGTTTTCAGCGCCTAAGTCTATTTTCGTTGCCCTTGTAGGTGGGGACGGCCGTGTTCGCGCTTCGCCTTTACGAAGGGCCAACATCCGGCACAATTCGCAATCGGTTCGTCTCACAGTGTATGCTCTTCCTTGAAACTCCGGTCGGCACCCTCATTACCCCGTGACAAGCATTGCTCGCAAACGGGAAGATCAAGGAATGAGCAATGCAAAACACAATGAGAATGGCAACTGTCCTGTATCTTCTATTCGGCTTAGGCCACGCTTATGGGGTTCCAAGTTTCGCGCGGCAGACGGGGCTTTCCTGCAATGTGTGTCATAGTAACCCGCCTCAGTTGACAGCCTTTGGGCGTAACTTCAAGCTGAGAGGCT
>JBDTLH010000152.1:0-4394 GCA_039934875.1 Acidobacteriaceae bacterium
GGCCATGCGCTCAACAAGTGTCTAAAAGATTTCGTGGTGAAGTCGAAGACCATGGCGGGCTTCGATTCGCCTTACATCCCCGGATGGGACTGCCACGGCCTGCCCATTGAAATCAAGGTGGATGAATCCCTGGGGCGCAAGAAACTCGAAATGCAGGCCATTGACGTGCGGCGGGCGTGCCGCGAATACGCGCAGAAGTATCTCGATTTGCAACGCTCGCAGTTCAAGCGGATCGGCGTCTTTGGCCGCTGGGACGATCCTTACTCCACCATGTCGCAGCGCTATGAATCGATTATTCTGCGCCAGTTTTACGATTTTTTGGAGCGTGGGTTCGTCTTTAAGGGGCTAAGGCCCGTATATTGGTGCATCCACGACCGCACTGCTCTCGCTGAGGCCGAGGTCGAATACGAGATGCATACCAGCCCCAGCGTGTATGTGAAGTATGCGCTGACCAGCGATCCCGCGCAGGTCGATGCCGCGCTGGCGGGGAAGAAAGTCGGCACTATCATCTGGACGACGACTCCATGGACATTGCCTGCTTCTATGGCGATCGCTTTTCATCCCGAGCTTGACTATGTTGGCCTTGAGGCGGACGGAGCGGTGTACATCGTCGCCGAGGCGCTGGTCGAATCCACCCGGCAGAACGCAAACTTGATTGACCTCAAGGACGCGCGGGTGGTGGCGCGCTTCAAGGGCGCGCGGCTCGACCGTGTGGAGTTTCAGCATCCCTTTCTGGAGCGCAAGGTTCTCGGCGTGCTCGCCGATTACGTGACTACGGAGCAGGGGACCGGCGCGGTGCACACCGCGCCGTCGCACGGCGCTGATGACTTCTATACCGGAGCAAAATACGGTCTCGACCAGACCACCCGCGTCGATGAAGCGGGACGCATGCGCCACGGCCAGCCGGAATATGAGGGGCTCACCGTGTTCAAGGCAAATCCCAGGATCATCGAGGTGCTCAAGCAGCACCGCGCTCTGATGGGAGAGGCGACGATCGTACATTCTTATCCGCACTGCTGGCGCTGTCATAATCCGGTAATCTTTCGCGCCACCGAGCAGTGGTTTATCGGCATGGATAGGCCGATGCCGGATGGTAGTGGCACACTGCGCAGCCGCGCCCTCGACGAGATCAAGAACGTCGAATGGGACCCATCGTGGGGCGAAGAACGCATCTCCAACATGATCGCCACGCGCCCTGACTGGTGCATCTCCCGCCAGCGCATATGGGGAGTGCCGCTCGCCGTCTTCTTCTGCGAGGGCTGTAACGCGCTGCTCGAAGACAAGCAGGTCAACGCGAAAATAGTCGAGCTATTTGAGAGAGAGGGCGCCGATGCATGGTACACCCGCTCGGCCAAAGAGCTGTTGCCCGCTGGATTAAAGTGCGGCTCGTGCGAGTGCATGGAATTCCGCAAAGAGATGGACATCGTGGATGTGTGGTTCGAGTCCGGCTCCTCGTATGAGGTGGTGCTGACTGAACCTGGCATGCGCTTTCCCGCCGATCTTTATACCGAGGGCGGAGACCAGCATCGCGGTTGGTTCCACTCTTCGCTGCTGTGTTCGACCGGCATTCGCGGGGCCGCGCCGTACCGCGCGGTGGCAACCAGCGGATGGACGCTCGATGCGCAGGGGCGCGCGTTCTCGAAGTCGCTGGGCAACGGCGTCGATCCGGTGGACATCGCGAACCGGCTGGGCGGCGAGATCGTGCGCCTGTGGGTCGCCTCGGTGGATTTCCGCGAGGACGTGCATGCCTCGGAAGAGCTGATGCAGCGCGTCTCCGAGAACTACCGCAAGATTCGCAACACCTTTCGCGCCATGCTGCAGAACCTCTACGATTTTGATCCGCAGAAGCACGAAGTAGCATTTGATGAGATGGATTCGTTCGATCAACACATGCTGCTGCTCGCGGCTGATCTCTCCGAGGAACTCAAGAAATGGTATGAGGAGTTCCAATTCCACCGCATCTATCAGCGCGTAGTTGAGTTCTGTACCAACGAGCTGAGCAAGGTGTATCTCGACGTATCGAAGGACCGTCTCTACACCTTCGCGCCGGACCATAAATCGCGGCGCAGCGCCCAGACCGTGCTGTGGCGCATCAGCGACGCGCTCGCCCGTCTGCTGGCTCCGCTGATGAGCTTTACCGCCGATGAGATATGGGAGTTTTTGCCTGCCGACCTGGAGCGTGCGCCCAGCATTCACCTGACCATGTTTCCGGAGCGTGATGAGCTCGCACCGGCGAATTCCGCCACGGATGTTTTGCGCGCCGAATGGGTGAAGCTGATGTGGGTTCGCGATGAGGCGCTGAAGGCGCTCGAAGAGGCGCGCAATGCCAAGCTCATTGGCAGCGCGCTCGAAGCTGAAGTCACCATTGCCGCTCCGCCCGGCATTTATGATCTGCTCCAGAGGCATGAACAAGATCTCATTGCCATCCTGATCGTCTCTGGGGTGAAGCTGCGCGTCGAAGCGGGAGAGGGAGCGGAAGAAGGGTTCGCGGTCACCGTCGCCCGCGCCCCAGGCAGCAAGTGCGATCGCTGCTGGCACTACTCCAACTTCGTCGGCAGCGATCCCGAATTCCCCACTGTGTGCGAGCGTTGCGCGCCGACGCTGCGGGAGATACTGAAAATAGCCGACAGTCGCCAGTTACCAGTCGTAAGGTAGCCGGCACCTGGCGCGGCTTGCTGCTTATTCATGCGCCGCTATATCCTGCTCATCGCCGCCGCCGTGGTTATTCTCGACCGATGGACCAAGCATCTGGTCGAATCGCGGCTTGCGCTCTATACCGGCTTCGACGTCGTTCCCGGGTTCTTTCGCATCACGCATACGCTCAATGCGGGGGCCGCATTCGGCATGTTTTCAGAATCCGTCTCGCCTTATCGTACCGCGGGCCTGATCGCGTTTACCGCAATCGCGCTGCTGGTGGTGCTTACGCTCATCTGGCGGGCGCCGAAACATTGGACGTTCTCCGCCGTCGCCCTCGGCCTTATTCTCGGGGGCGCTGTGGGCAATTTCTACGATCGCGTGCGCTACCACGAGGTCACCGATTTCCTGCTCTTCTTCTATCAGCGCCACGAGTTTCCCGTATTTAACATCGCCGATTCGGCCATTACGGTCGGAGCGATATTGATGATTGTGGAACTGTTGTTCGTGAAGACACCGCCGGATTTGCCGAAATCGGAGACGGTGTTGAACGGGGATGAACGATGATTGCAACCAGAAAATGTGGACCGCCGATACATGCCAAAAATGGCGATCGGGTGGTAGGACGAATTGAATGTCAGCTATGAGGAAACTTGCCTGGCAGCCAGTCCAAAGCTTGATTTTGAAGCTCGACCATCGTTCATCGCCGTCGTGTTTTGCGGTGCTTAGTGTCGAGGTCGTCCGTTTTCCTCAATCCGGGTTCATGCGCGTCGCGGCCGGCTTCACATAAATCGGCGAGATTTCGCGCAGCCTCTCGATTACCGGGGGTAGCGTTTCCAACAAATAGTCCACATCTTCTTCTGTATTGTGCTTGCCCAGTGAGATGCGCAGGCTGGAGCGTGCGCGCTCTTTCGATAGCCCCATCGCGGTCAACACATGGGATGGCTCGATGGTTCCCGAGGAGCAGGCAGCTCCAGTCGAGGCGGCGATGCCTTTAAGGTCCAGCGAGATGACGGCAGGCTCGCCTTCGATGTAGTCGAACCAGAGATTGCTGGTGTTGGGCACGCGCGGGGCGCCCTCGCCGTTTACTCCGCAATCGGAGATGCAGTCAAGGATGCCACACTCCAGTCGGTCGCGCATAGCAGCCATCTTCTCCGCGCCGCCGTGTTGGAACTCTTCTAACGCGAATTCAGCCGCCGCACCCAAGCCTATGATGCCGGGGAGGTTTTCGGTCCCGGCGCGGCGCTGCCGCTCATGGTTGCCGCCGAAGAACAGTGGGCCCAAAAGCGTTCCTCGGCGAACATAGAGCGCTCCTATCCCTTGGGGCGCATGCATCTTATGCCCCGAGATGCTCAGTAAATCGCATGCCAATCGCTGTGCGTCGATGGGTATCTTCGATGCCGCCTGCACTGCATCGGTGTGAAAACAGACGTCCGCTTCGGCGGCAATCTTGCCGATCTCTTCTATCGGTTGGATCACCCCCGTCTCGTTGTTGGCGAACATGATGGTGATCAGCCTGGTATTGGGACGCAACGCGCGGCGCACATCTTCCGGCGATATTAATCCGCGCGCATCCACCGGAAGGTATGTGACTTCGAGCCCCCGCTGCTGCATTTCGAGGCAGCTGTTCAGAACCGCATGATGCTCGATGACGGAGGTAACGATGTGGTCTCCCGGTTTGGCGATGCCAAATATCGCGAGATTGTCCGACTCGGTGCCGCCGCTGGTAAACACTATCTCGGCCGCGCGACCGCCCAACA
>JBDTLH010000153.1:0-4015 GCA_039934875.1 Acidobacteriaceae bacterium
CGGAGTCACATCGAGCAGCAGCAGGTCTTTCACATCGCCCGAGAGCACGCCCGCCTGCACCGCCGCGCCAATCGCGACGACTTCATCCGGATTCACTCCCTTATGCGGCTCCTTGCCGAAGATCTCCTTCACCAACTCCTGGATGCGCGGCATACGCGTCATACCGCCAACGAGAACGACTTCGTCGATCTTGTCCGCGGTCACGCCCGCATCCGCCAGCACCTTTTTGCACGGCTCAATCGAACGCTTCAGAATGTCGTCCACCAGCCGCTCCAACTGCGAGCGCGTCATTTTTTTCACCAGATGCTTCGGACCGCTGGCGTCGGCGGTAATAAACGGCAGATTGATCTCCGTCTCCTGCGCCGTCGAAAGCTCGATCTTTGCCTTCTCCGCCGCGTCGCGCAGCCGCTGCAGCGCCATCTCATTGCCCTTGGCGCGCAGGTCAAGTCCCTCATCCTTCTTGAACTCATCGACCAGCCACTGCACGATCTTCTCGTCGATGTTGTCGCCACCCAGATGGGTATCGCCATTGGTGGACTTCACCTCGATCACGCCTTCGCCCACCTCAAGCACCGAAATGTCGAAGGTGCCGCCGCCGAAGTCATAGACCGCAATCAGCTCGTCCTTCTTCTTGTCGAGCCCATAGGCCAGCGCCGCCGCCGTCGGCTCGTTCACGATGCGCTTTACGTCGAGGCCCGCGATCTTGCCCGCATCCTTCGTCGCCTGGCGCTGCGCGTCATTGAAATATGCCGGAACCGTGATCACCGCCTCGGTCACCGACTGGCCGAGATAATCCTCCGCCGCCTTCTTCAGCTTCTGCAGGATCATCGCCGAAATCTCCGGCGGAGTATATTTCTTTCCCTGCGCCATCACTGCCACACGGTCGCCATCGCGCTCTACCTTATAGGGAACCATCTTCAACTCATCGCTCACCTCATCAAAGCGGCGTCCCATAAAGCGTTTGATCGAATAAATCGTATTCTCGGGATTGGTGATCGCCTGGCGCTTCGCCACCTGGCCCACCAATCGCTCGCCCGACTTGGTAAATCCCACCACCGACGGAGTCGTGCGTCCGCCCTCTTCGTTGGCGATTACCTTCGGCTCGCCACCTTCCATCACCGCAACTACCGAATTAGTCGTTCCCAAATCAATTCCAATGATCTTTGCCATGCTCTCCTCGTTATCTTCTGACCCAGAAATTTCCTCCAGCAACTCACCCTTGCTAGCACCACCATTATGAAACCTGAGCGAGTTACTGTCAATTAGATAGATGCGCAGGAAACCGCCAAGATGCAGGGGAAATAGCCGGCCTGCGGCCAGTCGGCCAGCGGCTCCGCGCTGGAAGCTGGCGTCTGGCGACTGAACCTAATACTGAATCACTGGCAGATGCAGCTTGCGCGAGGTGGACCGTATCTCCGGCGTGTATTCGTCCAGCAGGTTCTCGATCCCGAAAAACACGAAATTGATGGTAAAACTCTGCCCGAAGTGGGTGACGTCATCGAACCCCTTGGGCTTATAGAGCGTGGTGGCGTAACCTCCGGCCAGCGATCCCGCTGCGTTGGAAAAGGCGGGCATGCGCTTGCCGGTAATCGAACGGTCCACCAATGTGAACGCCAGGGCATGAAAGGTGCGCCGAAAAACGCCCCTCCCCTGCGACGGCCAGTAGCGCGGATCTTCGTGATCGAGCAAGCCAACCGCATATTTCCCGGTGTCCGGGATGATCAACTGCCCTATCGTGTCCCCGTAATTCCGTCCATAGGCAGCCGCTCCCTGCCGCCATTCTTTGGGAAAATGATGGGGCGGGTTCGCCATCGTATATCCCGATTCGATCGCGGAATAGATCACCGTGCCCCAGGAAAATGTATGCCGCGCGTAGTAGCGGCTGATCTGGCCCGGCTTCATCGCACTCTCTACATAGCGGTCCGGGCCGCGTGGCACCTCATCATCCGTCGCCTTGACCGCGGTCCGCTGCGCCTGCGGAGCATCCGGCAACGTATTTTGCCCCCACGCCGGCAGCGCCATCAGCCCGCTAAACCAGAACGCGCACACCAGCCGCTTCCATCCCCTGCTGGACATATAGTTTGGTTACGACCTCTCAGCTTTACGATACAACCAGTGTAACTGCGCTACCGCGGAAATGGTGCGCCGCCGCCGCCGCAATCGCCGTGGTATTGCGATAGTTGGCGGATGCGCTGGTCGCGATGGACACCACCGGAAACGCCGCCTTCAAAACCGAACGGCGAAAGATCCTTATCCCCGCCTTTCTCGCCACTTGCTTCAATCGCCCCCGCATCTCGTGGCTCAGATGATGCTGCACCTCCGCAATTCCAACCTTGCTGCCCATTCCCACATTCGGATCGTTGGCCAGGGCCCCTAGCGTGATCGAAAATGCGGTCAACAGATCTTCCGGATTGTCCGCATCGAGCGCCTTCCCGTGCAGTCGTGCGATCGATTGCACCAGTTTAAGTTGCAACCGGGTCACGTAAAACAACTCCGCGCAGACCGCCAGCCCCGCCACCGCGATGTTCGCCGGAATACCCATCCCCGCCTCGCCCGCCGTAAGCAACGCAATCAGCTCATCGAGCGATACCGCCGAACCCACTGCAATACCGGCTATCCCCGCCTTCCGCGCCGCCGCCCGCGACAGCCTCCTGACCGCCTGCTCAGGATTGTCCACCTGCCCATAGAGCTCCAGCCGGGGCGGTTCTCGCAGGCTGCGCTGGATCAGCTTCAGCAGCCATTCCCCCGACCAGAAGGCCCTCAGGCCTCCCAGGTCCTTTACCTCACCGTAAGCCGCCTTCGCGTGGCGTTTCATTCCAATCTCGGTCATGCTGAATTTCTTCATGCATGTAAGATGCACGCCACATGTATGCGGCCCCTCAGCTTCGTGACTTCGTGACTTCGCTTCAACCTCACGAGTACACTGAACTCGTGAGCAAATCCTACGAAGACCGCGCCCGCGAACGCTACACGGAAAATAAGCGCCGCGCCACCGACCGCGCCAAGGCCGACCTCGCCGCCAGCAAAGCCAAAGTACACGCCAACAAATCCCGCGCGAAAAAATCTCCCCCCGAACCGCCTGCGCCTAAGTCATCTACAAGTTAAATGGCTTTTCCGCCTAAAAGGGCGTGTAGATGCAACGGCAAAATGTCGTACTAACTGCAACGACCTCTGAGGGTGACATTTTGTCGTTGCAGTTAGGGGGTGACATTATCTTGGAGCAACTACAGCGCCGCTCGGCCTAATCTGTTTCCGTTATCCTGTATGTATGGTACTCATGCGGAAGAGTCGCAAACTCGCGGCTGCCGGACTCATCGTCTTTCTGGCTGCGCTCTCCGTTTGGATCTACAGCTCGACCCGGCTGCCTCCCAGGATGGTTGGCATTCTGCCGGAAGCCTCGTCCGTGCTGTACGCCAATCTGGCGCCTATCCGCGCTGCCACCCACTTCGATCGAAATTGGGACTTCGAGCATGACGCCGCCTACGATGATTTCACAAAGCAAACCGGCATTCAGCCCCCGCGCGACTTGGATCAGATCGCGATGGCGGTGCAAGGCACGCCGCAAGATCGCCGCTACAGCGAAGTGCTGCGTGGCAACTTCGACCGGCAACGGCTTGAGCAGTGGCTGAGAGGCCATGCGGATTCGACCGCCGAATACGGCGGAGCAACTATCTTCACCGTCCTTCACGAAGGCCGCCCGGTGCGCATCGCCGGGCTCTCATCCGACACTGTAGCCATCTCAAATGCGGATGACGTCGCCAACATCCATGCGATGGTAGACCACCAGCGCAGCTTCTTTCCGCGCGCACCCGCACTGGTCCGCATCCATTACTCCGAGGTGCCGGCAGGAAGCTCTGCCTGGTGGATCGCCGACTCAAACCCAGAACTCTCCGGCATTACCGTCGGCAACAACTATGTCGATCTGGGACTGCCGTCCGGGGCCATCCTGGTCGGCTCTTTACGTTATACCGGCGCGCTGCAGATACGTTTGGCCGCGCTCACCACCTCAGAAAGT
>JBDTLH010000154.1:0-3124 GCA_039934875.1 Acidobacteriaceae bacterium
CCATCCACTTGATGAATTTGTTGAGAGAGATAACGTAATTACCGTGATCGCGCAGTGGCGGGGGCACCAGCGGAGACTTCAACGCCTTATTTTCAGAGAGAAGGTAAAAAGATTCCTTGTCAACTTCAGCTTCAACCGGCGCTTCGCTCTTCCAGTTGGGCAAGAGCTCGTCCATGGCGCGAGGGTCAAGCAGCGCGCCGGAGAGCATGTGTTGTCCGACCTCGCGCGCCTTCTCGAGGAGATAGATATTTTCTTTCGAGAGCTGCGCGTCAGGGTGCTGAAGGTTGTGTGCGTCAATCAATTGCGAGAGGCGGAGCGCGGCTGCCATGCCGGCAGGGCCGCCGCCCACGATGACGACGTCGGCTTCCATCCGGGGATGGTCGATGTTGGGGAGTGGAGTGCGGAAGGTGATGGGCATGTTTTATCAATGGCGCGTGATAGGATGCGGCGCGCCGAAATCCTCACCGGTCTTTTTCGCTAACTGTCATGTACTTCTCTGTGGCGCGGAAGAGCCGTGACTTCGCCGTTCTTTGAGCTCCTCGCGCTTTAGCTCGCATCCGTGCCGCCTAAGATGGCGAATGAGATCGAGCTGCTTCACCGGCCCTTCGCGCTGAATTCGAACGGTTCGGTCACGATTGCGTGCGCTTTCACTTGTTCAGCAACAATCTCTCTCTTGATTTCGAGAACCCCCCGCAATGCCTCGCGCAGATTGGCGCGCGTTTCTTCGAGAGTGCCTCGCTGGGTATTCGCTCCGGGGATCTCTTCTATCCAAGCGATATAGCCACCGCCTTCTTGAACGGGAATCTCTTTGTAAACAGCGGTAAGTTGCATAAATTCTCCCTTGCCTGTCCTAGATCGCTCTCCGCACCTTTTCATGATTCCAGCACGAGCTGCAATGCGTCCTGAATGTTCTTACGGGCTTCATCCAACGTCTGGCCCTGGCTAATCGCCTCGGGAAATTCTTCGACTAACGCCAGATAGCCGCCGCCCTCTTCGGATGGCAACTCCTGAAACACCGCTGTAAACTGCATAGCGCTCTCCATTCAAAGTATTTTACCCGCTACGCCCCTCTGCTTCGCCTCCTCAATCCTGTGGCTAATGCGCGAAGGGATTTGGTATCGCTAAGTCTTTGCAGATTTTGACCACTAATATACGTTTGATCTCGCGATGCCGAGGAACCACACTGCCGGAAGTACCTTCGGGGTTAAGAAATACAGTATGATTTCCACCCTCACGTAAAAGCTTACAGCCATTCTCTTCTAAGTAGCGGATGAGGTCTATGCGCTTCACTAAGCCGCCGGAACCGGGAGAGTCTCGATGATGACCTTGCGTTCCTTCATGTGCTCAACCGCGATTTCCCGATTCAATTCAAGGATCAAACGCACCGCTTCTTGTAGGTTCAGGCGAGCTTCATCTAGAGTATCGCCTTGTGTATTCGCGCCTGGTAGCTCTTGCACCCAAGCGACATATCCACCGCCATCTTCTTGCGGTACTTCTTCGTAAACTGCCGTGAATTCAAATCTCATCGGTGCGTCTCCTCAGCGGCTAAAGCCGCCTTATTTGGCCTGATCCCCCGACTAAAGTCGGGGGTCTACCCTTTCGCCCATCCGGTCGGGGGTCTAGCCTTTTGCCCGTCGTTTTTCCTATCCTTTTCGCCTAAGCCTTGGCCTTTTCGATCTCCGCGGTCAGGGCGGGAACGATCTCCAGCAGGTTTCCTACGACGCCGATGTCGGCGATCTCAAAGATGGGGGCTTCGGCGTCTTTGTTGATGGCGATGATCGAGCGCGAGCCTTTCATGCCGACGAGGTGTTGGATGGCTCCGCTGATACCCAGCGCGACGTAGAGCTTGGGCGAGACGGTTTGTCCTGAAGAGCCGATCTGGCGCTCGATGGGCAGCCATCCGGCGTCGCAGATGGGGCGGGAAGCGGCGATCTCTCCGCCCAGAGCGTCTGCGAGTTTCCGCGCGATCTCTATGTTCTTTTGCTCCTTGATGCCGCGTCCCACGGAGACGATGATCTCCGCCGCGGTGAGGTCCACCGCCTGCTTTGCCTCTTTATATATCTGGTGTGGCGTTACTCGGATGGCGGCAGCATCGACATTGGGGTTTACGGTTTCAATGGGAGCTGCTGCATTGCCGTTCGCAGACTGATCGCCACGAAATGCGCCGGCCTGGAAGGTGACGAAGTGTGGGCCATCGCCGGCGAAGGCGACATCCGCGGCGAATTTACCCTGGAACATCTGGCGAGTGAAGACCAGGTTGGCGCCCTCATGATTGTAGCCGATCGCGTCGGAGATCAGCGCACCGCCCAGAGCGAGCGCCAGCTTGGGGGCGAAGTCGCGGACCTGGTAGGTGTGCGGCATCAGCACCAGCGCGGGCCTTTTGTCGGCAATGAATTGTTGCAGCGCGGCCACATATCCGTCGGCGGTGTAGCTTTCGAGCGCGGGCGAGGTGATCGCATAGACTTTCGCGACCTTCTTCGCCGCGATCTCATTTGCCGCGCCGCTGATATTTGCGCCGATCACCGCCGCTTCCAGCGCCCAGCCAGTCTGCGCCGCGATTTGTTGGGCGGCGGTAATTGTCTCCAGGGAGACGCGGTTCAATTTTCCGTCGCGTTGTTCCGCTACTACCAGGATCGTGTCAGCCATAAAATCTCTTTACCTCGTCTAGCTCGAAATCTCACTCGGCCCGGTAAACCGGCGCTCGATCGCTTCTCGCTTCTGCTGCCTATAACCGGACCAGTAAAAGCAAACGCCCACCATGACGTCGAAGGTGGTGATCAGCGCCGCGAACACGGGGGCAAGACGTAAGAGCAAAAGCGCGGTGAAGCCCATCAAGAATCCAACCAGCACGGCGAGTACGCCGGCGATGCGCTTGGCACGGCCGAAATCGCCGCGCGGGCCGGGCAAGGGATATCGCAGGTCCATCAGAGGACCCGCAATTCATTGCGCATCTTCTCGACCAGTTGCTTCGCGACCTCGCCGGGCGGGCCCTCGATCATCTCCGTCTTCTTTTGCTTCTCGGGCACATAAAGTTTCAGTATCTTGAGCTGGCTCGCTCCCACAGCAGACTGCACGTCTGCCCATGCAATCTTTTTGAGCGGCTTCATCTTGGCTTGTTTGATGC
>JBDTLH010000155.1:0-16706 GCA_039934875.1 Acidobacteriaceae bacterium
GCCTTACTTCCTCGACGCCGTGCGCTACAGCCGCAAAGTTGGTTATAACTCGGTGCAGGCGGCGACCAACGGCATCGAATTTGCGAAGTCGAAGGAATTCTGCCGTCAGGCGGCGGAGGCTGGGCTGCGCTTTGCCTATCTGCAATTCGATGGTATCGGCAACGAAGCCAACGCACACCGCAAAGTAGGCAACCTGTTTGACGTGAAGTTGCAGGCAATTAACAACCTGCACGAGGCCGGCGTGGACATCGTGCCGGTAACCACCATCGTCAATGGCATCAACAATGAACAGGTCGGGCGCATTATCCAGTTTGCTCTGGACAATCCGAGAACCATCAGCTTCCTCTCCTTCCAGCCGGTTTCGTTTACTGGCCGCGATGAAGAGATCACCGATGATCGCCGCACCGCGCAGCGCTACACGCTGTCGCATCTGGCGCATGAGGTGAAGGAGCAAACCGGAATCGGCGAGCCGACGCGCGATTGGTTTCCCATCTCTTTCATGAGCACCTTCACCGATTGGGCCGACTTGGTGCACGGGCCGGATGTGGAGTGGGGACAGAACACCTGCGGATGTCATCCGAATTGCGGTGTCGGCATGGCGATCATGATCGACAAAGAGACCAAAGAGGCGGTGCCGGTGACCGCGTTCCTGCGAGGCGATCAGCTCGCCAAGGACGTGGCCAAGGTCAATGATGCGGCCCGCGGACGTTTCCTCTCAATCATCGGCATGTCGCTGGCGCTGGCCAGGAACTACGATCCTTTCAAGTCGCCGACGCACTTTAAAATGACCGATCTGTTGAAGAAGTTCGATAAGGCTTTTGGCGCTACTCCGGATGCGGACAAGAAATACGGCAAGGTAGCGGGCGAGAACCGTTTGGAAGATGTGGAGAAGCGCCGCAAGGACCGCTGGAATTTCCTATTCGTCGCAGGCATGTGGTTCCAGGACCTGTTCAACTACGATTTCCGGCGCACCGAGCAATGCATTATTCCTTACGCGACGCAAGAGGGCGAGATCAGCTTCTGCGCCTACAACACCGGCGTGGGATGGCGCAATATCATCGAGAAGATGCACATGACGGCGACCCTCACCAAGTGGTATGAGGAGCACGGGCGGCACGAGATCTTCGCCGGCGGCAAGAAGGTCGCGATGCCGCAGACTGGCCACGCACTTAACCTGAATGATGAGCACGTACACGCCAAACGCAACACTACGCTCGACGATCTGGGGATTGCCAAGAACGCGGGAGAAGAGCGGTTGCGCGCGCGCGACGCGAAAATCAAGCAGGACGCGGAAAATGCCAAAATGGCACGGCTCTATCGTGAGCACGTGCTGGGAGAGAAACCGATGGAAGGCTTTATCCCGCTCGATAGCCTGATTGCACCTGCTCCCAAGAAGGCGGCAAATAAGGAACTTGAGCCTGAGCCGGTGATGGGCGACTAGTGCTCGACAGAATAGCGGCAGGCGCGGACCTTTGGGTCCGCGCTTCTTTTTTGATTTAGAATCACCGAGACTTCTGCCATGCCAAAACTTGCGTTGATCTCGTCTCTTCTAGCTGCGCTGGTGTTCTCCGGTTGCGCGGTAAAGATGCCGGTTGCGGGACACACTCCGCGCAGCACCTTCGGCAAAGCCACCGGGCCCGATGGATGGGAGAGCGCCTTCTGGGGCGCGGTCAAAGACAAGGACTGGGCGGGAGTCGAACGGCACTTATCCAGCAATTATGTTTTTACCGCGGCCCCGGGCGGGTTCGATAAGGCGCAGACGCTTGCGCTTTTGAAGCGGTTCGACCTAACCGGATTCGAAATTACAGACTTCACATCGAGACCGGAAGGAAACGACTTCGTAGTCACTTATACTCTGGCTATCAGCGGTACATTCGATGGAAAGCCGATTGCGCATCCGGTGACCCGGATTCTGTCAGTCTGGCAGCTTCAGAAAAAGGGTGAAGTATTGATCGCGCAGAGTGAGACGGCAGCTCCCAAATGAAGCAGGGCCGAATTGCCGCCGCCCTGCTCAACTGGTATGACGGGCACAAACGCGATCTTCCCTGGCGGCGGACATCTGATGCCTACGCCATCTGGATCAGCGAGATCATGTTGCAACAGACGCGGGTTGCGGCCGTTATCGGCTACTACGAACGCTTTCTGACCCGCTTTCCTGGCGTATATGCGCTATCCAACGCCCACGAAGACGAAGTACTGGCGCAATGGAGCGGCCTGGGATACTATCGGCGCGCGCGGATGATGCATCAGGCGGCGAAGCAGATTGTTGCGCAGCATGGCGGTATTTTTCCCCACAATGAGGAGTCGTTGCGTGCGCTGCCAGGCATAGGACGCTATACCGCCGCTGCCATTGCGAGCATCGCCTTTAATCGGCCAGTGGGAGTCGTGGACGGCAATGTTGAGCGCGTGCTCACGCGACTTGCAGGAATTTCTCTCACCCGCCAGCAATGCTGGGCGCGGGTCGCCGCGCTTTTGGATGTAAATCGTCCGGGTGATTTCAATCAGGCGATGATGGAGATGGGAGCAACGCTGTGCACGCCGAAGTCGCCGCAATGTTTGCTCTGTCCGTTACGGAGTTTTTGCCGGACGCGAGGTGAACACCAGACGATCAAGCTATCGCCGCGGAGTACGGCGGTGATTTATTGCCTGCTGCGGCAAAAAGCACATGCGGTGCTGCTGACGCGGCGGGCAGCGTCCGAGCGGCTGATGCCTTCGATGTGGGAGCTGCCATCTCTCGCGCCGCAGGACGGAGATCCTATCTACCATCTCAGGCATTCCATTACCAACACTGACTACCAGGTCTTCGTGTTCGGTGGAGGCAAAAGAACCGGCAGAGGCGGCCAATGGGCTTCTGTCGCTTCCCTGCCTGCTCTGCCGCTGACTGGCTTGTCGCGAAAAATCTTGCGCAAAGCGAATATACTCGGCTGATGGCAGCGCTTATTCGGGGGGCGGCAGCTCCCATATTTGTACTTCCGGCTCTCGATGGCGAGGCGGTTTCACTCTTGCCCCTGACCCGGACCGTGCTGCTGTTCTTCAAAAGCGCATGTCCGACGTGCCGGTACGCGATCCCGTTCTTCGAGCGCTTGTATTTGACGGCACGCGGGGTAAAGTTCCTGGGCATCTCGCAGGATGATACCGCCAAGACCCGGGAGTTCGTGCAGCGCTGCGGAATTAGCTTTCCGGTGCTGATCGAGGATGCACCAAGATATACGGCTTCCAATGCTTACGGGCTGACGAATGTGCCCACCGTTTTTTTGGTTTCAGCAGAGGGCGTTGTCGAATTCAGCAGCGTGGGTTGGGCGCGACAGGATATTGACGGCCTCTCGCATCGCATAGCGCGGTTGCCTTTGTTCCAGCCCGGCGAAGCAGTGGCCGATTTCAAGGCCGGCTGAGAATCCAAAAACTAGCCTGCCGGGCGCAGGCTGATAATCAATCGTAAGCCAATGCGTCAATCGGGTCTTTGCGCGCCGCCTTGAACGCCGGATAGAGCGCGCCGATCAGAGCGCCAAAGAGCGACAAGATCGCCGCGTTGCGTACCCAAGCCCATTGGAACGACATGGGCAGGGTCGGAAATCTGTTCATCAGCGCAAGCCGCGCCACATAGCTGACGGCAGTGCCCACGATGATGCCTGCTATCGCGAGCAGCGCGGTTTCGCGCAGCACCACATTAATAATGTAGAGCTTGGATGCGCCGAGCGATTTCAGAATTCCGATCTCCCGCGTGCGCTCTATCACAGCCGTGTACATCGACTGGAAAATCACGATAAAGCCGATCACCATCGCAACTCCGATCACTACATCGAGAAAGATATTGAAGCCGGGCAAATGTTCGGGCGTCATTTGCGAGAGATACTGCTGCAAGGAAACAACTTTGTATTCTTGCAGCCCTGGCACACTGTGGATGTCCTGGGCGACCTGTTCTGTCTTCGTGGGGTCCGCCAGCTTGATATAGAAGACGGAGACCTTTCCTTCCGCGCCGATCAGCTCCTGCATGGTCTTCATGGGAAACAGCTTGCGTCCTCCGATGCCGTGGCGCACGATGCCGCAGATGCGGAACTTGTGGTTCAGCGCGAGCAGTGTGTCACCGACGTGCGCGTTCTTCGATGCGGCATAAACGTCATCCACGATCACGTCATTAGGCCGTTGGAACGCTCCTCCGGAAATGTAATCAAAAGGGCCCGACACAGATTGGAAGCTGGCGAGATCGATGCCATAGAGCACTTCGAGGTTGGTGCCGGAGGCGACCTGCATCACCACCGGAGCCACTGCCGCCACACCGGGTATGGGCTTCAACTTGTCCGCAATCTTGATGGGTAATGGGGCGCCGCTCATGCCGCCGAACATGGTTGCATTAGGGGGTTGCACCATGAGATCGAATCCGATGCCCGCTTGTCGTCCCTTGTTGTCATTCAACATGCCCAGCGACAAGCCTACGATGAGCAGGATCAGCGTGACTTCCAGAGCGATGGCGAGTACGCTGATCAGCGATCGTATCGGGCGATGGACCAGGTTGGCGACGATCATCTTATTCATTATTTGAGCACCTGCAGTTGCGAGCCTTCGGGCTGCTTCAACTGAAACTGGTCAGCGGTGAGCGGCTGGTTGAGGCGCAGCTTTTCAATCGTAATATTGATCTCATACTCCTCTTTTGGCCGGAGGATGCGGATTAGATAGGGAAAGCTGATGCCGTCCGTATCCGTGAAGTTATCGTAGGTCGCTTGGGTGACAACGTTACCTTCAGTATCAAAGATTTCCTGCATATGGGGCTTGAGATCATTGCGACTGAATACGATGCGCCGAGCTATATACCAGTTTTTTTCTCCGTGATTGAGCACTTCCAGCACATACGTCGGCAGTTCGAGCTGCTTGCGGCGGTCGTGCAAATCTTCCACATGCTCTGTTCCGCTGCGGATCACGGCAATTTCAGTTTTGGTATCGATGTATGGCGCCAGAAGTGCGTCCATGATTGCCTGGGGACGGATGTTCTCGATTGAATTATTCGAGGGGTGGGTAACCACATTGGTGCCTTCGATGAATTTGTTCTTCGGCGGGATGGAAAGCCGGAACTGCTCACCATTGCTTACCATATCGAAGAGCCGAGTACGTACTACGGGTACCAGCCCAATCAGACGCAAATCACTGGGTTTCTGGATCAGCATGTAACCGGGGATCTCCTGATAATCGGTTACCTTCCCCTTATTTTGTCCGCCGACAGAAGTAGCAATCTCAATGGTGGCGTTAACGGTGTGGACGGCCCGCGCATAACCATTGACCAATTGGACCAAATCATCAAGCGATGCATTCAGCACCCTGGAGGACGTCAACTTTGCTTGCACCGGACGGGTACGCGAAATGCATCCGCTCATCACGATCAGGAGGAAGAAGGCACTAAGGAATAAAAAGACCGTTGAAAAAAACCGTTGAACTTTAATCATCTCATTGTCAGAGTTCGTTCGTCTTTAGACGCAAAGGGCGACCAAACGGCTCAGTATATTAGGTTTTCTCGCTCTTTCCGTTCCCGCTCACTTACCTTCTCGATAGAGCATGACATTGTGATTGTGTTCTTCGAGCGTACGCGCAAACCGGTGATGGCCGCGATTGTCGGCGACAAAGTAGAGATAATCAGTGGTGGCCGGGGCCATCGCCGCCTGCAATGCGCTCACGCCCGGATTGCAGATGGGACCGGGAGGCAAACCTGCGTGCGTATAAGTATTGTAGGTGGAATCCGAGTGCAGCTCCGATTGATGAATGGCGCCGTTCCACGTGCCTGCGAGCAGAGAGGCATAGATCACGCTGGGATCGGTAGCCAGGGCGATGTGGGCGCGAAGACGGTTATAGAAGACTCCGGCGACCAGGGAACGCTCTTCCGGGACCGCAGTCTCCTTCTCCACCACTGACGCCATGGTCACCAGCGCGGGAATCTCGGCGCCGTGTTGCAGCAGCCCTATGGCCTGTGCCCGCTGGCGAAAGCGTCTTACCATGGTGCCCGCCATCTCGCGCGGAGTGCTCGACTTGCTGAAACGGTAAGTGTCCGGAAACATATAACCCTCGAGCGATGTCGCCTGGGGGGAGAGGTCGCTAATCAACCGCGTGTCAGTGCGGACTTCATTCAGGAAATCCTGGCGGCTGCCGATTCCGGCGTTCTCTACCGCTTGCGCAATATCGAACATATTGAAGCCCTCGGGGACCACGACAATACGCGCTGCAACCTCGCCACGAACAATGTGCTGGTGTACCTCCCCGACGGTTTCCGGATGGTCGAACTCGTACTCCCCCGCCTTGAGGCTCCTCTTTCCCCCAAGAGTGTAGTGGTAGAGCAGGAATGCAGTGGCACTACGCACCGCCCCGGCCTGCTGTAGTTTGCCGGCAATAACAGGCGTGGAGTCGCCGGGGCGAAGCTCGACATCTTTAGGCTGAGAGCCGCCATAAGGAACAAAAGTCGCGAACCCGAGATACACCGCCGCCGCAAACGCGATGATAATCAGCAGAATGAGAAGCTTACGCACTTCTACATTGTACTCACGCCTATAATCCCCTCAAGCATTGGAATGGAGCATCACCGTATTCTCGCGATTGATCTTGGGACCCGCCGTATCGGCCTCGCGGTATGCGACGCGCTGGGTATCACGGCGCAGGGACTGCCCACGCTCGAGCGCAGCAGCCGGAGGGAAGATTTTTTCCGGCTGGGCAAGGTCATCCACCAAAATCAGGTGGCGGAGATCGTGCTTGGTGACCCCATCCGCATGTCAGGCGAGGCAGGCGCGGCCTCGGACCGCTCGCAGAAATTCGCCGAACTGCTACGCGCGAGGTTCGGGTTGCCGGTCCATCTGCTCGACGAACGGCTCACCTCGGCGGAGGCCCATCGCGTGCTCGATGAAGCCAGTGTCCCGGGACGTCGCCGTAAGCAGATGATCGACGAACTCGCCGCAGTGCTGATTCTTCAGCAGTTTCTGGCGCGCCGGGAAACACGACAAAGCCTCGGCGAAGGCGACGCTGCCGAACCTGGTACATAGAAATGCAGACTTCGAGCATCCAATGACGGAGGTACTTGCGTGCCAATGGCGTTTCCCCAGTTTCGCAAGAAAGATGTCCCGCCCCCGCTAAACCTAAACGATGCCCCGCCGCAAACAGTCGCGGAGCAGGTCGAGCAGGACGAGATCTTGCGCACATCGATCCAGGCTGGTACCTTCGCCCAAATCGTGATGACCATCGCGATCGTCTTAGTACTCGTCTATTACGCGAAACTCCCGCTGATCGTGATTTGCATCTCTATCCTGCTGGCATTCATCCTCGAACCGATTGTGCGCGCCTGCCAACACATTAAGATCCCGCGCCCGGTTGGCTCCTTACTCGCGCTGCTCATCTTTGCCGCCGCGCTCTACGGCCTCTCCTACTTTTTCTATCAGCGGGCGGCGGACTTCGCCCAGCAGCTTCCCCATTACTCGAACAAGATCAAGCGCGATTTAGGAAGATACGAACGGCGCGCTAGCGAACTGCAAAAGACGACCGAGAGCGTAATGAACATGGCGCAGCCGCAAGGGCAAAAAAAGGCTGCGACTCCGGTCACCGTCCAACCGGAGAGCACTGGATTGGCGGAGTGGTTGCGGAACAACTTTGGCACAGTATCTGAGTTGGTGCTGACCATTACGTTCATACCGTTCCTTGCCTATTTCATGCTCACCTGGGGGGAGCACGTGCGGCGCTCGACGGTTGGGCTCTTCAACGAGGAGCACCGCCGCGCCGCCTACAAAACTCTGGGCAAGATCTCCGACATGATGCGCATCTTCATTATTGGAAATTTCTATATTGGCATTTTCATCTCCGCGATCAGCATCGTAGTCTTCGGACTTCTTGGACTGCCTTACTTCTATTTCACGGGAGTACTGAGTGGGTTCTTGAGTTTGGTGCCCTATTTAGGAGTGCTCTTGGCATTCGTACCTCCCATCGCCACTGGACTCGGCCACCTTACAGCTACTCACCTCATCGTCATTTTCATGACCGTTCTGGGACTGCATCTCTTCTCCATGAATGTGCTCTATCCCAAAATCCTGGGCAAACGGATGGATCTAAACCCGCTGGTGGTCACGCTGTCGCTGCTCATCTGGGGATGGATATGGGGCGCAATGGGGCTGATTCTAGCGGTACCAATCACTGCCGCGATAAAGATAGTCTGCGACAATGTAGAGCAGCTGAAGCCAGTCGGAGCCTGGATGGGAGAGTAGTGTCCGTCCTATGTGCGATAGGCATGAAGCATTCCGAACCGTCCAAACATTGAAAGAGCGGCCTTTGTAGGCCGCTATTCATTAATTTCCCCAGAAATGCGCTTTATGCGTCGGGCATTAGTTCAGGGAATTTCAGTTGCAATCTGCCCATGGTATCGACGATCAGCTCATCAGCGGCGTTCTGATCAATGTTCTTGGCCATGGCAATCTCGCTGGCGACCAGATAACGCGCCCGCTCCACCATTTTCTTCTCGCGCGGAGACAAAGGCTTCATGCGATGCAGATTCAACAGGTTCTTGAGCACGGCGGCGACGTCGAGCAGGGATCCGGTGCGCATCCTCTCGGAATTTTCTTTGAAGCGAAACTTCCAATCGCTGTTTGCATCTTCAAATTTTTCATCTTGCAAAAATAGAAGTACGTGGGCCGCCTCCGCCGATTTAAGCACTGGCCGTAAACCTACGGCATTTGCGTTGCTGATAGGGACCGTAACCTTGAGACTGCTGGCGGAGATTCTCAACTCATAAAATTGCTGCACCTGGTTGTTCAAATATCGCTGGCTGATTTGTTCAATGACACCAACTCCATGATTCGGATATACCACTTTGTCGCCTACGTGAAACGACTGAAGACCTGCCATGAATTCCGCCCTCTTGAAATCTAAACTTTACACTTGCTTACCATTGTCAGGTTATCAACTGCCGCAGCTTTAAGCAATCCAATTCGAGGGTTGCTGAACGGGCTAAATATTTAGATATCAATGACTTGCAGAAGCCATCCAGCAACTCGCAATGTACTGATTCAGGTTGTCTGAGGTTTGGGATAATCCACTTTCTTACAGGCTGCACCTAGCGCGTATAATGAAGCGAGACGCTGGCGGAATCTACGCCGGCGTTTAGTTCAATCTGGCGAGCTTATTCAATATAAATTGCCGTTGAATTGGCCGCCAATTCTAGTGATTGCAGGTTCCCATGCCCGAACAAGTCAGAAAAAAAATAGAAGAAGAGATCAAATCTCTGGAGCACGAGCTTACCAACGAGCTTCCCAAGGAGATCAAGAAGGCAGCCTCTCTCGGGGACCTCAGTGAAAACGCCGAATATCACATGGCGAAGCAGCGCCAGGTCTTCGTCAATGCTCGCCTCGGACAGCTTAAAAAGCGCGTCGCTGAACTGGCGCTGGTGAACCTCTCGAACATTCCGCGGGACTGTGTCGCATTCGGTTCGATGGTGACGGTCTATGACAGCACAAAGGGAGAAGAGATCGTCTTTAAGCTGGTAACCAGCGAAGAGACCGATGTAAGCAAAGGCCTGATCTCGACCACCTCCCCCATCGGCAAGGCCCTAATGGGGAAAAAAGTCGGCGACGAGGTGACCGTGATTATTCCTTCCGGTAAGCGCGAGATGGAGGTCCTCAAACTCTCCACCATTCACGATCAGGGTGCGCTGGAAGCCATGACCAACGGAGCCAGGTGATTGCCTATGACCTGGACCAGCGCATTCGGTCGCGCCTGCGGGGTGATTTTGCAGGCCATCGTGAGAGGGCTTGCGCTCACCCGTATCTCGCCGAATGTGCTGACATTTCTAGGGCTGGTAATCAACACCATCGCCGCCATTCTCTTCGGGATCGCTAGTCCGGTGAACCATGTCCGGCTTTTTCTTTATGCCGGGTTGGTGATCATCGGCGCCGGCATCTTCGACATGGTGGATGGCCGCGTCGCCCGCGCCACAAACCAAGTCACCACTTTCGGTGCGTTCTTCGATTCAGTAATCGACCGCTACAGCGACGTCGCTCTGTTCTTCGGTCTGCTGGTCTATTACGCGCGCGCCAACCGTTTCTTCTATTTGTTGCTGGTGGCGTTTGTGATGCTTAGCTCGGTCATGGTCAGCTACACTCGCGCTCGCGCCGAAGCCCTTATTGGAAAATGCAAGGTGGGCTTCATGGAGCGTCCGGAGCGCATCGTGCTGGTCATCATTGGCGCCCTCTTCGCCGGGCTGGGAGCCATGGCTCCGGTATTATGGGTGCTGGCTATCATCTCCACAATTACTGTGATTCACCGCATTCGCTATACGTATCTGCACACCAAATTCATGTCGGAAATGGAAGCCGTGCCATCTGCCGTAACCGCTGCTGCCGTTGATGAGACCCCTTCGCGCGTCTCCATGCCAAGCTGATGAAAGATACCGGCGCCTCTCCCGTACTGCTGGTCCATGGCGGTGCATGGGCGATCCCCCCGGAGATGCTCAGCGCACATCGCAACGGGGTCAGCCACGCCCGCGATGCCGGCTGGGCGGTGCTCAGGCGTGGGGGCTCCGCAATTGAAGCTGTCGAAGCCGCAGTCGTCGTGCTCGAAGATGACGATACCTTTGATGCCGGTCGCGGCAGTTTTCTCACCTCCGACGGCCACGTTCAACTCGACGCTCTGATGATGGATGGCGCTACTCTGCGCGCCGGTGGTGTGGGCTGCGTGGAACGCTTGCGAAATCCGGTGCGCGCGGCGCGACTGGTGCTGGAACAAAGTCCCCATGTTTATTTCGTCGGCCCTGGCGCCGAGGAGTTCGTTCGCTCTCTTGGCATGGAATTAATCGAGAACTCCGAATTAATCCTGCAACGAGAGCGAGAGCGCCTCCAAGCCGCCCAGGACCGCGCCGCCGTCGGACTCAATGACCCCACCTTCTCGGGCGAATTCGCTGTTCCTGCTGAATTCGATTCACATGATACGGTCGGCGCCATCGCCCTCGACACGCTCGGCAACCTGGCGGCTGCGACCTCCACCGGAGGCACGCTAAACAAGACGCCGGGACGTGTCGGCGACTCTTCGCTGATCGGCTGTGGATGCTATGCGGATAACAGTTCCGCCGCGACCTCGCTCACTGGATGGGGCGAACCCATCATGAAGCTGGTGCTCGGCAAATGGGCATGCGACCGGGTAAGCTCGGGCAGCACGCCACAGACGGCTGCTTCGCACGCGATCGAGTATCTTAGCGCTCGCCTCCACGGCCACGGGGGCATCATATTGCTCGATCGCAGCGGCCGCTTCGGGCTCGCCCACAACACACCGAAAATGGCATGGGGGTTGGCTACTCTCAACCGTCAGTCCGCAGGATGCCATGGGAATGAGCTATCAAACGCATGGGAATAGCTGATTGAGATCGAATAAAAGGTAACCAACCCGGTTCTAATTTAATCTTACTGTTTAGGAAATCCAGAATGCCACATATGGTGCAATGCGTACGCTATAAGAACGAAATGGAGGGACTCGACGAGCCTCCATTCGACAGTCCTCTGGGACAGCAGATCTATGAGCGCGTATCAAAGCGTGCGTGGAACGATTGGGTGGAGCATCAGAAGATGTTGCTCAACGAATACCATCTGCAACCTTGGAAGCGCGAAGCGCAGGAATTCCTGGTGGAGCAGATGAACCAGTTCTTCTTCGGAGAAGGATCAAAGCTCCCGGAGCAATTTGTTCCCACTGAGTGAGCTAACCTAGTGTCCACCACCATCGCCCAATCTGATCTTTTGGCGGCCGGAGTCCAGCCGACACTCCACCATCATAGCCATGACCGGTTCCTTCGCCCCCGCTGGCAATGGGCGTGGGTCATCGCTATTTGGCTGGTGGTGTATTTTGCCGCGCTCTTCACTCCCGCCCTGCTCGATGATGCGGACGGCACCCATGCGCAGGCCGCGCGCTGGATGATTGAGCACCACGATTTTGTCACGCTGCACGTAGACGGAGTGCGTTACCTCGAAAAAGCGCCGCTCCCCTACTGGTTGAGCGCCGCGGGATACAAGATATTCGGCTTTAACGCCTTCGCCACTCACCTGCCGCTCGCGCTCGCGACGTTGCTCACCGCCTTGCTCGCGCTCTTCTGGGGGCGCCGCGCCTATGGTGGAAGAGTCGGGTTCTACGCGGCGCTCATGGTGCTCACCGCGGTTGGCGAATTCCTCTTTACCCGCTATCTGATACCGGAAGTCATAATCAGCCTGCTGCTCTCTGCCGCGCTCTATTGCTTTGCCCGCGCCATGAGCCGCTCCGGCGAAGGCACTGCCAAATTCTGGTATGCGATCTATGCGCTCATGGCGCTCGCAGTGCTGGCGAAAGGACTGATTGGCGTCGTCTTTTTCGTCGGTCCCGCATTCCTGTACCTTGCAATCACCGGGGAATGGCGGCGCTGGCGCGAGTTTCGCATGTTGCGCGGCGCCCTGCTGTTTTTCGCCATTGCCGCGCCTTGGCACGTTCTTGCCGGGTTGCGCAGCCCCGGCTTCTACTGGTTCTACTTCTACAACGAGCACTATCTTCGCTTCATCGGCCAGCGCATTCCCAAGGACTACAACAAGCTCCCCTGGTATCTCTACTGGAGCCTGCACCTGGTCTGGCTCTTTCCCTGGAGCCTATTCCTGCCGCTGGCGGTGATCAAAGTTTGGCACAAATTCAAGTCGCTGCATCATCACCGCTTCCGCCAACTGGATTTCAAGTCGCGGACGACATTGCTTTGCGCGCTGCAGGCCATCACGGTGCTCGTCTTTTTCGCCGTCTCCACCAATCAGGAGTACTACACTTTTCCCGCATACTTCCCTATTCTGCTGATCACGGCATATTCGCTGGCCGAGGCGGAGTGGGTCAAGCGGCGCTTCGCCCGCCGCAGCATCAACAGCGCTTATCTAGTCCTGCTCGCGGTGGGGGCGGCTATTTCATGCTCTCTGATCGCCGGGCTGTGGTCCTCACGCCATTTGCCCTACATCTCTGATGTGGGTACGGCGATGGTGCAGCGGGGTGTCGGGAACTACACCCTCTCGATGTCCCAGTTCTTCGATCTAACCGGTTCAGCATTCGCCGGATTGCGTCTGCCCGCTCTCTTAGCCGCTCTGGCTTTTCTCATTGGTCCGATCGCGGGATTTACATTGCGTCTGCGCAAACGGCCGCTTGCCGCCACGCTCGCCGTTGCCCTCACTGCCACCGGGTTCTTTGTCGCCGCGCATCTTGCGCTCGACCGCTTCGAACCGTTCCTGACCTCGATCCAACTCGCCCGTGCCTTCAATGCGACAGCCAAGCCTTCCGATCCGCTCTTGGTTTACGGAGACCAATCGCACGCCTCTTCCCTCATCTTCTACAGTGGACGGCAAGCGCTGCTAGTCAACGGCAAGAGCACTTCGCTGTTGTGGGGATCACATTATCCTGATGCCCCGCACATCTTCCTTGACGATCAAGACCTGGTTACACGCTGGCGTGGTGCGCAGCGCATCTTCCTGTTCGTTGATCAGGACGACCATGACAAAGTTGTAGCGCTGCTGGGAGGCGCTCCCCGCGTCATCGCCGAGTCTTCGGGCAAAGAGCTTCTCAGCAATCAATGAGCGCGAGGGATGCGGACCCACTCCCAAGCCGTCTAGCTGACTGGAGCATCCTTTGAACCGTAGCATGCTGTAGCCGAAATCGTTGATGCCAGAGCTGAGCGTGCTTATTGCTGGCCATGCATACCAGCTGCGCCAGTGGTCGGGTGCGGGCTTTTGGGTGTAAGCTGCGTCTGCGGGAGGTGACCAGCCCGCGTGGAGGCTGCCTTGAATGTCCTCTTGCTCTCAATGCCTGATTCGTTCGAGCACATGCCCTCGGTGGCGGTGCGCATGCCTAATGGCGCGCTCTCCTCGCTGGCGGGAAATCTGGATGCGCATCACCACGTGGCCGTCGCCGATCTGATTCTTGCACAGGACAGCGTCCGCGCGACAGTCGAGCGGCTGGTGCGCGATTTCAAGCCAGACATGGTGGGACTTTCGGTGATGACGTTCCAGCGCAAGACTGCGTTCCGGATCATGACCCTGCTGCGCTCACTCGATCCCAAGGTGGGGATCACCGTGGGCGGCTATGACCCCAGTCTGGCCGCGGAAGCCTATACGAAAAGCGCCCCGCTGCCCGACTTTATCGTTCGCGGCGAAGGGGAAGTTCCGTTTCGCTCGCTGCTACGGGCCATCGAAGGGGATGCGGATTTCGGGACGATCGCAGGGCTGTCTTACCGCCAGGCTGAGACCTGGGTCCACAATCCAGTGGGCCCGGTACATGCGATTGAGAGCGGAGAGGTCAGGCTGCCCAACCGCCGCGCGCGCGTGCTGGGGGGTTATGAGTTCCTCGGCAGTCCGGTCGATGTGATCGAAACCTCGCGCGGCTGCACCTTCGATTGCGGCTTCTGTTCCATCATTGAGATGCGCGGGCGCAACTTCCATACCTTCGGTTTTGAGCGCGTGATCGCCGACATTACTGACGCGAAGGCGCACGGTGCGCGTTCTATTTTCATCGTGGACGACAATATCACGCTCAATGTCCGGCGCTTTGAGGCGCTATGCCGGGCGATCATCGATGCCAAGCTGAATGATCTTGAATACCTGGTGCAAGGCATGACATCGGCGATTGCGAACCAGGGCGAGGAGCTGGTTTCGCTGATGCAGAGAGCGGGGTTCCGTCATGTATTTCTAGGCATAGAAAATGTGGTTGAAGACGATCTCGAATTTCTGCGCGCCAGCGCCAAGAACCGTCTGCGAGTGGATGGCAAAGCGCAAGGCAACGCCACGATTCGCGCCATCGATCTGCTGCACCGCAACAAGATGTACGTGGTGGGCGGCCTGATTGTAGGCAATCCTGACGACACACGCGAAAGCATCCGTACCAATCTTGAGTTTGCCGCGAAATACATTGATTGGCCTTACATCCAACATCCCACTCCGTATCCGCGCACCCCTATGGCCAGAGACTTTCGCGAGCGGCAACTAATCGTAAACGAAAATGTAGGGGAGTACGACGGCACCACCGCAGTGGTGCGCACCGAACATCTCACTGCCGCGGAGATCGAATTCATCCGGTGGCGCTCTGAACGCTGGATGAAGGTGAAGCACATTCCTTCCGTTATCCGGCATCGTCCCAGGTTCGTCTTGCGCAACTGGAGAAAGATGCTGACCCACACCTTCCGCGGCACAACCTGGAAGGCGCTCCTGGGATTAGAAGACGATCGGCAGGTCTTTGCCCGCTACCAGGACTTGCGCCGGCAGGAGCGAATCTATCTGTAGGTTACGATTACCTGCTTGCAGCCAAGCCTCACCCCTTCTCAGCCGCCAGCTCCTCCCCCGGAGCGATGAACAAATTCTCTTGCAGGCCATGCTGCTTGTCATAGAGGTCGCGATATCGCCCGTGCGCGGCATAGAGTTGATCGTGATTGCCGCGCTCGATGATGCGCCCATCTTCGATCACCAGAATCTGGTCCGCCTGGCGAATAGTAGAGAGCCGGTGGGCGATTACGAACGTAGTGCGCCCGAGCAGTAGATATCGCAGCCCGTGCTGGATCAACTGCTCGCTCTCAGAATCAAGGCTGGAGGTCGCCTCATCGAGAATCAAGATCCGCGGATCGGCAAGAATTGCGCGGGCAATAGAAATGCGCTGCCGCTGTCCTCCGGAGAGCTTGACTCCCCGCTCGCCGACGATGGTGTCGTACTGGTCGGCAAAGCGCTCGGCGAATTCATCCACGCGGGCGATGCGGCACGCCTGCATAATATCTTCTTGGCTCGCGCCGGGGCGCGCGAAGGAGACATTTTCGCGGATAGTTCCGTCGAACAAAAATGACTCCTGCAATACCACGCCAAGCTGCTCGCGATAGCTGTAGAGGCTGACCTGCGAGAGATCTTTGCCGTCCACCAGAATGCGCCCGCCGGTGGGCTGATAGAACGCGGAGATCAATCCGATGGTGGTTGATTTGCCCGAGCCCGATGAACCCACCAGCGCCGTCACGGTTCCGGGTGCGGCGTGAAGGTCGAAGTCATGCAGCACCGGCTTGCCCGCTTCGTATGCGAAATTGACGTTCTCAAAGCGAACATCGCCCGCAATCGCTCCGAGAGCGACGGTGCGGCTGGGATCAGCGTCTTCCGCATGAGTGTTGAGCACCTCTCGGGTGCGTTCGAGGCCGGCCAGCGCCTCGGTGATTTGGGTTCCAATGGCCACAATCTGGATCGCCGGCGCGATCAGATATCCCAAGAATAGGATGTATTTCAGAAAATCGCCCTCAGTGATTTGTCCGTTCAGTATCTGGTGGGCGCCGTTATACATCACCACCGCGCCCACCACTCCCATCAGCACCGCCGACGAGAGCGACATCAGCGAGGTGCCGGTCAGCGTCTTGATAACGTTATCCAGCAGGCGCTGCACGCCTTTGCCAAAGATCGTCTGCTCGCGCTCTTCTGCGTGATATCCCTTTACCACGCGAATGCCGCCAAGGGTTTCTGTTAGCCGCCCAGTCACCTCGGCGTTGATCTTGCCCCGCTCGCGAAAGATGGGACGCAGCTTATTGAACGCCTGCCACAACACCAGCATGAAAATGATGACGAAGCCAAAAGCCAGCAGCGTCATCAGCGGAGAAATCTTGACCAGCACCACAAAGGCGATTCCCGCCGTCAGCAATCCCCCGGCGAACTCGACTAGCCCGGTGCCGATCAGATTGCGCACGCCCTCCACGTCGG